>NZ_JBEZYU010000001.1:0-194188 GCF_040638875.1 Nocardia sp. NPDC024068
TCGATTATCCGGACGTGTTCTCGGCGCTGACATTGGTGAGCACCAGGCCGGTCGCGCCCGGCCCCGTCGACGAGGACCTGCCCGACCACGAGGCCCGCTTGGTTCTGAATGCCGGGTGAGCGTCTCGACGATGCCGTGACATATCGCCGGCACCGGCACCGATCGTTCGCAGGCGTGCCTCTCCCGGCGGGATCAGGCCTTCCGGCCTACCGCACCGTAGAGCGACACCTTCTTGTCGTGGCTCGGCGGATGCTCGATTCCGGCATTACGCCACCGATGGATCACCTCCACGCCCGGATCCACCAGTTCCAGATCATCGAAGAACCGCGCGACCTCGGCCCGGGTACGCGGGCGCACGGGGATCCCGCGGTCCTGGTAGACCTGCAGCAGCCGCGCCATGCCGTCGGGGTCGTCGGGGCCGTCGTCGAATTCCGTGGTGACATGCGACATCGCCAGGAACGAACCCGGCGCCAATGCATCCATCAGCGTCTTCACGATCGCGTAGGTGTCACCGGGTACGAAGTGCAGCAGAGCCATAAGAGATACCGCCACCGGCTGCGACAGATCCAGTGTCGAACGTAGTTCGGGCGCGGCGAGGATCGCCTCCGGCTCCGCGGCGTCGGCCTGGATATAGGCGGTGCGGCCCGGGCCCGCGCTCACCAGCAACGCTCGCGCGTGGGCGAGCACGATCGGATCGTTGTCCACGTACACCACCCGCGATTCCGGTGCCAGCTCCTGGGCCACCTGGTGCAGGTTCGGCTCGGTCGGGATACCGGTGCCGATGTCCAGGAACTGCCGGATCCCCTGTTCGGCGAGGTAGCGCGTGGCGTGGCGCATGAATTCGCGGTTGGTGCGTGCGGTCAGCCGGACCGCCGGAAAATCTCTGAGCGCCTGTTCCGCGGCAGCCCGGTCGGCATCGTAGGAATCCTTGCCGCCGAGAAAGTAGTCGTACATCCGTGCCGGGTGCGCCACATCGGTACGGAGATCGAGAGAACCGTCGGACACTGCGGGATCTCCTTGTTATGTCGAGAGCGGTATCCCGCAGGTATACCGCATTCCACGAAGTCGCCCAACAGGATCCGGGAGATAATTCCTCGGGCACCGCGCGGGGTGCCCGAGGGTTCAACCGCCGCCGGTACCGGGTGGACCGCCGGTACCGCCGGCCGACAGCAACCGCCGCGCCAATTCGCCACACCGCGTGCCGAGTTCCGGCGGATCGAGTACCTCGAAGTCGTGGCCGAGCAGCAGGACATGCATCAGAACGACGTCGAGATCCGCCGCGCCGCTGCGCACTTCGCAGCTCCCGTCGGCGTTCGGCCGGACGACCGCCGCCTGCGCCGGAATCTGGGCCCGCACCGTCTCGGCCGATGCCCGCACCAGAAAACGCGCCCGCCGCGGGTAGACCCGGCTCGCGACTCCCTCCTGCACGTAGGCCGCCGCGTCGGGCGCCGCACGGGGCCGGAAACGCCAGGTGCGCGTGGATACCTCGGTCATCCGATCCACGCGGAAGGTGCGCCAGTCCGCACGATCCAGGTCATAGGCGAACAGGTACCAGCGGCGATCGGAGGCCACCAGGCGGTACGGCTCCACCCGCCGCCGCCCGCCGTCCCCCGTCGGATACCCGAAACCTGCCTCCACCTCGTCACGGCAGGCCCGCGCCAGGGTGATGAGCACATCGGGGTCGACCGGCGTGCGGCCGCCCCCGAAGGTTTCCACCGAATTGGCCAGGGCGCGTACCTGATGCCGCAATCTGGTGGGCAGCACCTGGTCGAGCTTCGTCAGCGCCCGGAGTGCGGCCGCATCGCCCCCGGCGACCGCGCCGCCGGGTCCCACGAGTAGCGACACCGCGGTGGCGATCGCCTCTTCGTCATCCAGGAGCAGCGGCGGCAGCTCCTGTCCCGGGCCCAGCTGGTAGCCGCCGCCCACACCCTGCCCGGCGTGCACCGGATAGCCCAGGGCGCGCAACCGCCCGATATCGCGGCGCACCGTACGCGAGGTGACCCCGAGCCGGTCCGCGAGTTCCGGGCCGGTCCACACCCGGCGCTGCTGCAGCAGCCCCAGCACGGTGAGCACCCGCTCCGTCGTACCCCGCTCGTCCCGTTCCGCCTCGGTTCCGCCGTCCACCGCGTCCACTCTGCCAGAGATAGCGGACCGATCCTGTCCTCGTTCGGTGGCAGGCTGAGCCCCATGGACGACGACGCACTCGATTGGAACCGCATACTGCGCGAGCAGTGGGAGTTCCACTGGAACCATCAACTCCGGCCCCGGCTCGAGGGTCTCACCGACGACGAGTACAACTGGTCGCCGGTTCCCGGCGCGTGGAGCGTGCGCCCGCGCGGCACCTCGACGGCCCCGGTGCAGGGCGGTACGGGAGATTTCACGATCGACTTCGCCTTTCCCGAACCGGACCCCACCCCGTTCACCACGATCTCCTGGCGACTCGGTCATGTGATCGTCGGCGTACTCGCCACCCGCAATGCCGCGCACTTCGGCGCGCCCGAGGCGTCGTACCAAACCTGGGAATACGCCGGTGACGCGGTGACCGCGCTGAACCAGTTCGAAGATCAGCTGGAGATCTGGTCGTCCGGCGTCCGCGGTCTCGACGAGACCGCGCTACGGGCGCCCATCGGCGTGTCGGAACCGTATCCCGAAGCACCGATGGCCGATCTGATACTGCATATCCAGCGGGAACTGATCCATCATCTATCCGAAGTGTGTCTGCTGCGCGACCTCTACCTGCATATGACATCCCTGCCGAACGGAGAATCCCGATGAGCCGCGATATCCAGATCACCTTCGATGCCCACGATCCGCGCGCGTTGTCCACCTTCTGGCGCGACGTCCTGGGCTATGTGCATCCCGGCCCGCCCGGAGTCGACCTGCCGGCGGGCGCCGACCCGCTGGCAGCCTGGGAGGACTTCCTGGCAGGAATGGGGGTGCCGGTGGGCCAGCGCAATACCCGATCGGCCGTCGAGGATCCGGACGGACGGGGACCACGCCTGTTCTTCCAGCAGGTTCCGGAGGACAAAGTGGCAAAGAACCGCGTTCATCTCGACGTCCGTGCCGCGCCCGGATTGCAGGGCGAGGACCGGATGGCGGCGCTGGAATCCGAGTGCGCCCGGCTCATCGCCCTGGGGGCGACGCGGATCCGCCGCGACGAACCGCAGCCCCCGTTGAGCGCCGGGTTCATCGTGATGGCCGACCCCGAGGGAAACGAGTTCTGCCTGGACTGACGCGGCTCACGTCAGGGCCGCCTGCATGGCGACCCCGTCGACGTAGGAATGCTTCTCCCGCACCGCGCCCGCTTCGACCAGGACGAAATCGGCGAGGTCGACGCATACCGGTCTGCCGGTCGCCGACGTCCCGGTCAGCTGCCACTGCACGACCCAGAAGTCCGGCCCGACCCGCAGCGAAACCTGACGAAACGTCAGATCCGGTACCAGGGCGAAAGTCCCCGCCGCGGCCGCGCGGATGGCCGCACGGCCGCGGGCGGGTTCCTGACCCGAATGCAGATGGAACACCGAGTCGGGGGTGTGCAGTTCGATGATCCGGTCGGGATCGCGGTCGGCCCAGCAGGCGTGATAACGCTCGAACAGGTCGCGGGTGGTCGTGGTCACGGTCGTACTCCGATCGCCGGAAGGTGATTCTGTTCGATGGGGCGTGGAAGGTGTTCCGCGGGAACGCTTCCGCGGCATCCGGGTCCGCATCGATCTCGGAATCCCAGTATCGAGCGGTGCCCCGTGCGCGGCGATGGGCCCGCGCCCCCACTTCGGCCGACTTCGGAGTGCACACGCACAATCCACGCTAGGTTGACGGCGGTGGCCCCCAACACATCCTCCGGGCATTCGCGCCTGCTGGCCGAACTGCGCGCCGATACGGCGGCGATCGCCGAACTGGTGGCAACCCGCATCGAGCACGACGACACCGATTACGACGACGCCGCCCTCGGGCATCCCGAACTGGTCACCCTGGTGGCCGACAGTTTCACGGCGCTGCTGGATGCCATGGCCGACGCGCCGTATTCACTCGAGCCCGCCCGGCGGGCCGGACGCGTCAAAGCCGAGCGCGGTATCCCGCTGGAAAGCCTGCTGCATGCCTTCCGCCTCGCGGGTATGGCGTTCTGGGAGATCGTCGACCAACGCGCCGACGGGGACGAACGCGCCGAGCTCACCCGGTTGGCCACGCGGATGTGGCGCGTCGTCGACGAGTATTCCGTCGCGGCCGCGGAGGCCTACCGGCGCGTGGTCGTGACCGGAACCGAACGATCCGGTCGAGCGTTGCTGCGGGCGTTGCTCGATCCGGGCTTCCCGGCGGCTCGGCGCGCGGAGGCGGGCCGGAAGCTGGGCCTGCCCACGCCTGCCATCTTCGTCGTCCTGGTCGGCGATATCCGCCTCGCCGCAACCGGAGTGACGACCGTGCACACCCTCCTCGCCGAGGACACGGTCACACTGGCCGGCGCGGCATCATTCGCCATCCTCGATACCGCGCTGGACGTGCCGGTGCGAGCCGGTGCGAGCCGGCCGTTCGCCGACCTCGTCGCGGTACCCGCGGCACTCGATCAGGCGCGCCTGGCGTTCCGGTGTGCGATTCCGGCGGATACCGGGATCCACCGCTACGGTTCCGCGCCGGAACGCGCGCTGATCGCCGCGAACCCCGCGCTCGCCGCGGATGTGTGCGCGGAGGAACTCGCCGCACTGGACCGGCTGCCCGCCTCCGAGGCAGACCTGCTCGTCCACACCGCGATGGCCTGGTACGAGCTCGGCGGCTCCACATCCGCGGTGGGCCAACGTCTCCACCTGCACCGCAACACAGTCCTGCAGCGGCTCAAGCGCATCGAGCGGCTCACGGGCTCGGAGTTGGCGGTACCCGCGGAGGCGGCGCGGCTGCATCTGGCGCTGCAGACCTGGGTGCTGCGGAGGACCTGTGGTCACTCCTGACCGCCGGGACGGCGACGCCGCCCGGTGGGAATCCGCCGTCCGTCAGCGCCCGTTGCGTACTCCCTGCGGTGCGGTCCACGGCGGGCTCACCGGGCGGCCGAGGAACGCGACCAGCCGTTCGACGGCGGTGGCGCCCGCCGGAACCGGCTGGGCGGCGGCGAATCGTCCGGGACGTGAACTGCCGTCCGGCAGTTGTGTGCGCGAGAAGGCCAGGGCCGCTTCGGCGAGATCTTCGGGGAGCCGGTCCGGCACACCGAGCGCCCGGGACAGGTCCCATCCGTGGGCGAGCAGATCGGTGACCCGGAATTGCAACCGGTCGACGCCGGTGGCCTCACCCAGCGGGCCCTGATAGGTCTCCTCGAGGATTCCCGGCCGGGCGAATGCCGCCTCCAACGCGCTCGCGGAGGCGGTATAGGCCGCGAGCGGATCGTCGCCGAGGATATCGGTCCCGCGTTCCGGCATCGGCCGCTCGCCGAAGATGGCCAGGAACATCAGATTGGAGCCGACGAGATGGTCGACCAGGTCCCGCACCGACCATTCGGTGCACGGCGTCGGCGCGGCCCACTGGTCGGGGCGGACGGCCGTGATGAGGTCCACCACCGCCCGGGACGCGCGTTCGAGGTCCGCGAGGGGATCGGGTGACATATGGGGAGGCTATACCGCTGCGCGCCGGTGCGCCCGCCCGTACGACGGCTCACCCACGGCCGAGCAGGGTATCGCGGCGGTCGTCCAGGACTGCCCGGATGGCGGCGACCACGGCGGCCACCTCCGGGCGTCGCAGGGTTTCCGCCCGGGCGACCAGCCAGTAGCCGAGCGTGACCGAGATCGAATCCCGCAGGACCCGGACCAGATCCGGGTGCCGATCGGCCATGAAGCAGGGCAGCAGCCCCAGTCCGGCGGCGGCGCGGGTCGCCTCGACGTGGACGAAAACGTTCGTGGAAGTCACGGACTCGCGCATCGCGGGCACGAAGCCGGAGGCCAGGTCGAGATCGTCGACCTGGAGCATGGAATCGATGAAGTACACCAGCGGATACCGCGCCAGCTCGGCGACCGCCGCCGGGGCGCCGTGTTCGGCGAGGTAGTCGCGTGATCCGTAGAGACCCAGCCGGTAGTCGGCCAGATAGGTGGCGGTGGCGCGGCGAACCCGTGGCTCGCCGACCACGATCTCGAGGTCGAGGCCGGAACGTTGCTGCGATGCCCGCCGGGTGGTCGCGACCAGTTCGACCTGGATATCCGGATACCGCCGCCGGACCCGCGCCGCCGCGGGCGCGGCGATATAGGCGCTGAAACCGTCGGTCGCCGATATCCGGACCACGCCTCCGAGCATCCGGTTCCCGGCCGCGTCCGCGGCGAGCGATTGCACCGCCGACTCCACGGTTTCGGCCGCGGCCAGCGCTTCCCGGCCGAGATCGGTCAGCTCCCAGCCGCCGGTGACCCGCGTGAGCACCCGGCCGCCGAGCGTCTGTTCCAGTGCGGCGATACGGCGGGAGATGGTGGTGTGGTTGATACCGAGTTCGTCGGCCGCGGTCACGAATCGGCCGGACCGCCCGACCGCCAGAAGTACGAGAAGGTCGTCCGCACTGGGGCGACCCGAGACGGCGGCGCACATATCTGCATTTTTGCACGATGGCGCTGCATCAATGGTCATTGCCGGGCACTTCCTCTGCATCAATACTCGATAGAGCGAGAAATGTGGGGGCCATCACATTCATAGAAATATGTGGCCCCGAGCACGAAGGAGCAGAGCGATGAGGGAGCAGAGCGCCCCAACCGGCCCGGTCGGGCCCGCCGACCCCGACTCCGGCGGGACGGCACGCGGTCTGCGGCGCGTGGTGGCCGCGTCGATGGCGGGCACGGTCGTGGAGTGGTACGAATTCTTCCTCTACGGCACCGCTGCCACCCTGGTGTTCAGCAAAGTGTTCTTCGCCGAGGGCACCAGTGATCTGGACGCCATCCTCGCCGCGTTCGTGACCTATGCCGTCGGATTCGCGGCCCGCCCGCTGGGCGGTATCGTCTTCGGGCACTACGGCGACAAGTACGGTCGCAAGAAGCTGCTGCAGTTCAGCCTCGTCCTGGTCGGCACCGCGACCTTCCTGATGGGCTGCCTGCCGACGTTCGGGCAGATCGGCTACTGGGCTCCCGCGCTGCTGGTGGCCCTGCGCTTCATCCAGGGCTTCGCCGTGGGCGGCGAATGGGGCGGCGCGGTGCTCCTGGTCGCCGAGCACAGCCCGAGCCGGAGCCGCGGTTTCTGGGCGAGCTGGCCACAGGCGGGCGTCCCCGCGGGCAATCTGCTGGCCACGGTGGTCCTGCTGGTCCTGACCTCGACCCTGTCCGACGCGGCATTCCTGAGCTGGGGCTGGCGGGTCGCGTTCTGGTTGTCGGCCGTGGTGGTCCTGGTCGGCTACTACATCCGCACGAAGATCACCGACGCCCCCATCTTCGTCGCGGCGCGGCAGGAAGCCGAGGAGATCGCGGCCACCTCGCTGAGCGTGGTGGAAGTGCTGCGGCGGTACCCGCGCGGTGTATTCACCGCGATGGGCCTGCGTTTCGGAGAGAACATCATGTACTACCTGGTGGTCACTTTCACCATCACCTATCTCAAGGTCGAAGTGCAGGCCGATACCACCGTGATCCTGTGGTGGCTGCTCGCGGCCCATGCGGTGCACTTCCTGGTGATCCCACTGGTGGGCCGGCTGTCCGACCGTTTCGGCCGGCGGCCGATCTACCTGATCGGCGCGCTGAGCGCGGGCACCTGGGGCTTCTTCGCCTTTCCGATGATGGACAGCGGTCACCACGCGATCATCCTGTCCGCCATCGTCATCGGCCTGATCTTCCATGCCTTCATGTATGCCGGGCAGCCTGCGATCATGGCCGAGATGTTCCCGACCCGGATGCGGTATTCCGGGGTGTCGCTGGGCTATCAGGTGACGTCGATCGTGGCCGGATCGCTGGCGCCGATCATCGCCGTCCGGCTGCTCGACACCTACGGCTCCGCGGTGCCGATCGCCTGGTATCTGGCGGGCGCGGCGGCGGTCAGCGCGATCGCGGTACTCGCCGCCCGCGAAACGAAGGGGCTGGATCTGGAGAGTATCGATCGCGCCGATGCCGAGAGCCTGCGCCCGGGTACCCCGGAAATGGCCGTGCGATGAGCGATCTGGCGGGTCGCAGCGCCCTGGTCACCGGTGCCGCGAGTGGTATCGGTGCGGCCTGCGCCCGTGCCCTCGCGGCACGCGGCGCGACGGTGACGGTCGCCGATATCGACGCCGCCGGCGCGGAATCGGTGGCCGCGGAAATCGGCGGCAGAGCATGGGCGGTGGACCTGCTCGACGTCGGAGCGCTCGAAGGACTGCAACTCGGCGCCGACATCCTGGTCAACAACGCCGGAGTGCAACACATCGATCCGATCGAGCACTTCGCGCCGCAGCGTTTCCGCGATCTGATCACGCTGATGGTCGAAGCACCGTTCCTGCTGGTGCGCGCGGCGCTCCCGCATATGTACCGGCAGGGCTGGGGTCGTGTCGTCAACGTCTCCTCCGTGCACGGCCTGCGCGCCTCCGCGTACAAGGTCGCCTATGTGACGGCCAAGCACGGGCTGGAAGGTCTCTCGAAGGTGACCGCACTCGAAGGCGGCCCGCACGGTGTGACGAGCAACTGCGTCAATCCCGGATATGTGCGGACCCCGCTGGTGGACAAGCAGATCGCCGATCAGGCGGCGGCACACGGCGTGCCCGAACGGGACGTGCCGGCCCGGATCCTGCTCACCGAGAGCGCGATCAAACGCCTTGTCGAGCCGGACGAGGTCGCCGCACTGGTGGGCTGGCTCGCGTCCTCCGAGGCGGGCATGGTCACCGGCGCGGCGTACACCATGGACGGCGGGTGGAGCGCACGATGAGGGCGCGCTCCACCCGGAGTATCCGGACACCGCGGGTCACGAACTGCATCCCGTGACGCCTTCCCGCCCCTGATCGCCGGATGGGTCCCGGGTCAGGGGCGGCGGCGGGGGCACATCCACCCCGAGATCCAGCAGCGACGACCGGACCACGATGTCCCAGCTGGAATGCTGTGTCGAGGCCAGCCGGCAGCGTCGTTCGGCGGCGGACACCACACGACGGTGGGCTTCCAGTTCGGCCGCCATCGCGGCGACCTGCCGCGACAGCGGCTCCACCATCTGGGCCGCCGCGGCGGTCAGCACCTGAACCGCGTCGGCGCGGCGTTTACGCCTGCTGAAGACTCCGGCCGCGAATACTCCCCCGACGCCGGTGACCAGGCCGCCGAGGACGGATGCCAGTTCGCTGATCATCCCGTCCTCCCGTTCTCGGTGGTGCGACCGCCGCATTCGTCTCAGTCGCGCCGATCGGCAGTGGGATCCCGGAATCCCGGAATCTGCAGAGCGGCACCGATAACGCCGAGCGCCTCGGCGGTCGTCCGGTTTCCCAGGAAATCCCAGCCCGGGAAATCGGCCCCGCGGGAGGTACCCGATCCGGAGAGCTGGTCCAGGCTCTGCCCCACATGTTTGTCGAGGTAGTGCAGGAGGGTGCCGACCGTCACCTGCTGACCGTGGTAGTTGGTGATCTTTTCTTCCAGGAACGCCATCTCGTCGCCCCTTCCGTCGAGGAGTGCCTGTACCGCCCGGCGGAGGGCGTTCATATCGATGCCCGCCGGGTCGATCTTTCCTTCACTGGAGTATTCGCGGTGCCCGACACAATCCCCCGAGCCGCGATCTATCCGGCGCAGGATGGCGGCGCAGCCGCGCTCGTAGGCGTCGAGCTGGGCCGGGGTCCAATCCCACGGTGGTGTTCCGCGCGAGACTGCTTCGATACCGATGGTGTGGTAGTTGGCGTTGTCCGTGGGCCAGCCGGGCCATCGGCCGCGGCCCGCGTGCCAGCAGACCCCGACCGCGATCACCCGGTAGCTGCCGTCCTTCTCGAGGACGAGCTGCGCCAGCGGTCCCGGCAGTCCGGGGCGTCCGTCCTGGACGACCCGCCAGTCGTTCGGGCCACCGCCGGCCGTGTGATGGCACAGCACACCCCGGATATCGAGGAAGTCGCCGTGTCCGCGTTGCCGCCAGCCGTCGTGTTCCAGGACGCGCAGTCCGGCGTCGCGCAGGACGTCGGCCAGCCATACCGGGTCCCCGGTCCAGCTCATCGGAGTCTCCTTTCCACCGGCCGCCGGTATCCCTCGAACTCCGTCGCCGGATGAGGATGACGCGATGCTTCGAGGCGTGAGCTGCGGTGATAGTCAACAGCTCTACCTCAGATTAGACCTGTTTCGGTCTCTTTTCAACCTAGTTTGGTCTCTTTCAATCCTACTTCGGTCCTTATTTCGTGGGCAAACGAGTCACCACGCCGAAACTATCGGGCACTTGATCAGAGTCTGCGCGGTCCCCAGAATGGTCGACATGGATGCGACGCCCGCGGAGCCGGAGAGAGCGACCGGCGAGGAGGCGCGGCTGGACACAGCCCTGGGCGCGGAGGTACGCGCGATACGGGCACGGCGCGGCTGGAGCCAGGAGGTACTGGCCGAGAAGACCGGCTACAACAAGAAAACCATCGCCCGGCTCGAGCGGGGCGAACGGGCCATGACGATCGCGCAGATGTACAAGATCTGCCGGGCGTTCGATATCCGTCCGAGCGATCTACTCGGCGCCGCGGAGAAGGAAGCCGGCATCCAGTAGTACCGCCGGGTCGAGATCACGCCGGCGGCAGTCCATGACGAACGCCGAGACCGTCTTCGTGGTGTGGTCACCGGCGAGATCGTCCGCCGACTCGGCGGCGGGCCGGTCCGGAGCTTCGTTGCCCATGAGCGTTTCCCGTTCTGGCCGATCCACGCTCGCGAGGAGTTCCCCTGCCCCCGCGAAACCCGACAGTTCCTACCCTTCGGTTACCCACCCGGATCCCGGTGCTCGTCACCGGATCCTGACGCCGAGTGTAATTATTTTCGCGC
Source organism: Nocardia sp. NPDC024068 (assembly GCF_040638875.1). Lineage (NCBI taxonomy): Bacteria > Bacillati > Actinomycetota > Actinomycetes > Mycobacteriales > Nocardiaceae > Nocardia > Nocardia sp. NPDC024068. The sequence goes on from NZ_JBEZYU010000001.1 coordinate 10,881, forward strand.
TTTTCGCCTAGGCACCAAAGCAACGCGGGACCAGCCGGTTCCGCCACCGGCGAGGCCGAATGCACCGCTTACGACGCGGATCCGGCGAGTCGCGCGCCGACCCGCCGAGGCCGGCGGATACCGGCGATTTCCGGCAGCTCGCCGAGAACGCGGCCGGGGCAGGGCTTTCCGGAGCGCGTCGCCCGAGTCGCCCGCCGCACCGGAGACTTCACCGTTCCGCGCGGAAGGTAGCGGCGCGCCCCCAGCCGGGCCGCGCAGGCGGGCGCGCCGCTCGTGCTCGTGGATTTGCACAGGACCAGGGCTTCGAGACATCCTGTCGGGGCCGGGCGAACGCCGTTCCCACCGCGCCCGCCTTCGGAGTCCACCGGCTCCGAAGTCTCTCGGAGCACGACGAGGAGAGCTCGATGCGAAGAGTCCCGGTAGTCCTGATCACGGGCGCCCTCCTGGCGGTGCCGTGGCTGACGGGCTGCGGTTCCGACTCCCCCACCGAGACCACGCCCGTCTCCCCGACGAGCCGGGCCGACGCTCCGGTACCGGATGTACTCGGGCAGCGCCCGGCCAAGGCGCAGCAACTGATACAGGAAGCCGGGTTCCGGATCGTCGTGCACGGCCGCGCCGGGCAGGCGCCCAACGGATCGCAGTGTGTGGTGATCGAACAGGATCCGCAACCCGGTGCCGTGTTGCCGCCCGGTACCACGGTCACGGTCCGGACCGGCGGAACCACCGGGCCGGACAGCCCACCCGGCGATCCGGCCGCGGCCTGCTGAGGCAGGCCCGCCGAGGCCACCGGAGGGTATTCCGGTCCGCACGACCAGATGCCTGTGCCATCATGTCCCGGAAGCAAGTCCGAGCACGTGTCCGGGAGCAATTGTGGCATTCCTCAAACCGGAGCTGCCCGTCGTCGATGCCGAGTGGTACACCCGGTCTCGCGCGGAGCGCATCCGGCCGATGGCGCGGCACTGGGCGGAAGTGGGCTTCGGCACTCCGGCCGTGCTGCATCTCTTCTACGTCGTCAAAATCGCGTTGTACATCCTCGGCGGGGTGCTGTTCGCCCAGGCCACCACGGGTATCGGCGGTATAGCGGACATAGGCTCCTGGTACGCCGAGCCCATCGTGCTGCAGAAGGTAGTGCTCTACACGATGCTGTTCGAGGTCATCGGCCTCGGCTGCGGATTCGGCCCGCTCAACAACCGCTACCTGCCGCCCATGGGTTCGATCCTGTACTGGCTGCGCCCCGGAACCATCCGGCTGCCACCGTGGCCGGCCCGGGTACCGCTGACCGGTGGCGACCGGCGCGGTCCGCTGGACATCGCCCTGTATGCCGCATTGCTGGTGCTCCTCGTGGTGGCACTGCTGTCGGACGGCACCGGCCCGGACTCCGCCCTCGACACCACGATCGGCCTGCTGCCCACCTGGCAGATCTGGGCGATCCTGGCTGTCCTCGCGGTCGCGGGCCTGCGCGACAAGGTGATCTTCCTGGCCGCCCGCGGCGAGGTGTATGCGGCGCTGACCCTGACCTTCCTGTTCGGCGGCGCCGATACGATCGTCGCGGCGAAACTGGTCTTCCTGACCATCTGGATCGGCGCGGCACTGTCGAAACTGAACCGGCACTTCCCGTTCGTCATATCCACCATGATGGCCAACGGTCCCCTCGTCCGCCCACGCTCGATCAAACGCCGCTTCTTCGAGAAGTACCCCGACGACCTGCGGCCCGGCCGCCCGTCCCGCCTCATAGCCCATATCAGCACCGCGGTGGAGGGCCTCGTCCCGCTGGTCCTGTTCTTCACCCACGGCGGCTGGCCCGTCGCGATCGCGGCCGCACTCATGATCTGCTTCCACGCCGCCATCCTGGTCTCGATCCCGATGGGAGTGCCGCTGGAATGGAATGTGTTCATGATGTTCGGCGTACTCGCCCTGTTCATCGGGCACGCCGATATCGGCCTGTCGGACGTTACGAATCCGGTCCCGGTGGCGGCACTGTTCCTGGTCAGCGCCGGCACGGTGATCCTCGGGGCCTTCTTCCCCCGCAAGGTGTCGTTCCTGCCGGGCATGCGCTACTACGCCGGAAACTGGGATACCGGCCTCTGGTGCATCAAACCCTCCGCCATGGCGAAGATCGCCGACGGCCTGGTCTCGATCGCGAGTATGCCCACCGCACAACTCGAGAAGGTCTACGGCAGCCCCGAGGCCGCGCAGATACCGATCTACCTCGGATACGCGTTCCGTGCGTTCAACACCCACGGCCGGGCGATGTTCACCCTCGCTCACCGCGCCATGGCGGACCAGCGCGAAGAGGACTACGTGCTCACCGACGGTGAGCGAATATGTTCCACCGCCGTCGGCTGGAACTTCGGCGACGGCCATATGCACAACGAACAACTGATCGCGGCCATACAGCGGCGCTGCCGTTTCGAACCGGGCGAGGTGCGCGTCGTCCTGATCGACGGCCAGCCCATCCACCGGCAGACACAGCAGTACCGCCTGGTGGATGCCGCGACCGGCGAATTCGAGCGTGGGTACGTCGAGGTAGCCGATCTGGTCACCGCCCAGCCCTGGGACGACGCGGTACCGGTCCACATCACCCACGGGCCGACGCTCGGCAGCGCATGACGCAGGCGGATCCACTCTGCCCGAACGGGTTCGAGGACAGATAATCGGTGGCGTGGCCCGGCGGCGCCCGGTTACGGTAACTCCTGGTCGCGACAAGGTGACCGAAGGAGGAAAAGCCGTGTCCACCAAGCTGAATCAGCTCATCGCCATCGAGAAGGGCGCCAAGTCCCAGGCGAGCGCGGATGTCACCGCCGCGTACCAGCGGGTGGGCAAGGTGGATCTGCTGGCGGGTATTTCCCGCACCTACCGGCCGCTGGACGATATGGGCGAGGAGTTGCCGTCGGAGTCGAAGCGGGTCCAGGTGCGGGCGCGCGAGGTGATCGCCGATGTGCAGAACGCCCTGACCCGGCTGTTCGATGTGACCGCGACGAAGGATACCGCCAACTGCTCGGCGAAGGCCGATCTGACGGTCGACGGCGTCACCATCGCCCGCGAACTGCCGGTCACCTACCTGCTGTTCCTGGAGAAGCAGCTGACCGAACTCAAGAAGTTCGTCGCCAAGCTGCCGACGCTGGACCCGGCCGAGTCGTGGTCGTTCGACGAGGTCACCGACTGCTACGCCACCCAGCCGTCGCAGACCGTCCGGACCAAGAAGGTGCCGCGCAATCACGTGCTGGCGCCGGCGACCGAGAAGCACCCGGCGCAGGTGGAGGTGTACCACGAGGATGTGGTGGTGGGCCGGTGGACCACCACGAAGTTCTCCGGCGCGCTGCCGGCGAAGGAGGTCGGCGATCTGGCCGATCGGCTCGGCACGCTACTCGACGCGGTCCGGATCGCGCGCGAAACGGCGAATGCGACGCCGGTGACCGATGTCGAGCCCGGCCGGGCCATTCTCGGCTACCTGTTCGGGTAGCCGGGACCACGAACTCCCCGCACGGGGGGATGGAGCACAAACTGAAACTGAAGTTCAATCTGATCACCAGGGCGGGCACTGCCAGGGCCTGCCGATAAATTCAGCTTCTCGCTCCAAGCTCATCACTCCATCGATCGCTCGACGTGCGGATACGGTGCGACGCACCCCCGAGATCCGGGTTCAATTCCCGGTGGCGGCTCTTCCTGCCGCTGTGGCGTAAAGGCAACGCGCGGGGTTACTCACCATGACACCCATCCGCAGTACTCGGCGATCACAGGTGGGGCAGACGGTAGCTCATCTGGTAGAGCATCGGACCTCATTCCGACGGTAGTGGGTTCGAATCCCACTCGTTGACCAGGAGGGGCCGGGAAGGGTATTCCCGGCCCCTCCGCCGAGCTTCCATGAAAGGTTTCGCCGACCGACGCATCGGGTACTCGATTCTCCCATCGCTGGGAACAGTCGCGGCGAGAACGGCGACGGCGCGGTTACTATTGCAGGCTGTGTCAAGAGGTCAGCCGCCCGAGGGCGGCGAAATATCCACCACCACTGAAGCCGAGCAACTCGGACAGCCCAAAGTCGCGCTCGCCGTCGCGGCGGTGATGGCGTTCCTGATTCTGGTGGTCCTGGTGGCGACCCATGGCAAACAGGACGACGGCGTCCGTCGCTCCCGGCCGATCGACAAACCACCCACGACCTCACAGCAATAGCCGGTTCCGCGGCCCACGAGGCCGCCCCGCCGCCGGTACGGGCAGAATACCCCCGGTGAACGCAACACTGCATGCCGACGGTCTCGCGGCCGGGCACGCCGAACGCACCCTGTTTTCCGACCTCGATCTCACCCTCGCCCCCGGCGATGTGATCGGCCTGGTCGGTGTCAACGGCGCGGGCAAATCGACCCTGTTGCGGATGCTCGCCCACGGCACACCGGATACGGGCACGATCACGCTGAGCCCACCCGACGCCACCGTCGGCTATCTCGCCCAGGAGCCCGAGCGTATCGCCGGCGAGACCGTGCTCGAATTCCTCGCCCGCCGGACCGGTGTCGCCGAAGCCCAGCAGGTGATGGACGCGGCCGCCGAACGCCTCGGCGGCGACGGCCCCGACGACTACTCCCCCGCGCTCGAGCGCTGGCTCGCCCTCGGCGGCGCCGATTTCGATCAGCGTGCCGAGGAGGTCGCCCATGATCTCGGGCTCACCGCAGGACTCCGTGGCGGTCTCGGCACGCCGATGACCGGCCTGTCCGGCGGCCAGGCCGCCCGGGCGGGCCTCGCCTCGGTCCTGCTGTCGCGCTTCGACATCCTGCTGCTCGACGAACCCACCAACGACCTCGACCTCGACGGTCTCGACCGCCTCGAACGCTTTGTCACCGGAATCCGGGCGCCGCTGATGGTGATCAGCCACGACCGGGAGTTCCTGACCCGGACGGTGAACAGTGTCCTCGAACTCGATCTCGCCCAGCAGGAGGTCGGCTTCTACGACGGCGGCTACGACGCCTATCTGGCCGAACGCGAGATCGCCCGGCGGCACGCCCGCGCGGCCTACGACGAGTACGCCGATACGCGTGCCGGTCTGGAATCCCGGGCGCGGATGCAACGCAACTGGCTGGAACACGGGGTGCGCAACGCGCGCCGCAAGAGCAAGAACGACTCCGACAAGCTGGGCCGCAAGACCCGCGCCGAGTCCACCGAGAAACAGGCCGCCAAAGCACGTCAGACGCAGCGGCGTATCGAACGGCTCGAGGTGGTCGAGGAACCGCGCAAGGAGTGGGAACTGCGGATGGAGATCGCCACTGCTCCGCGCAGCGGTGCCATCGTCGCCACTGCCCACGAGGCCACTGTCGCGCGCGGCGATTTCGTGCTCGGGCCGGTGACCACCCAGATCGATTGGGCCGATCGGATCGTGCTCTCCGGCGCGAACGGTGCCGGAAAGTCCACCCTGCTCGCCCTGCTCCTCGGCAAACTGACCCCTGATACCGGCACTGCCGCATTGGGTTCGGGGGTGCGGATCGGCGAGGTCGATCAGGCGCGTGGCCTGTTCCGCGGGGATACCGCCCTCGCCGAGACCTTCGGCGCCGCAATGCCCGATTGGCCCGATGCCGAGGTCCGCACCCTGCTGGCGAAATTCGGGCTGCGCGGACCACATGTGATCCGCGCCTGCGACACCCTCTCGCCCGGCGAGCGCACCCGCGCCGCGCTGGCGCTGCTACAGGCGCGCGGAGTGAACCTGCTGGTCCTCGACGAGCCGACCAACCACCTGGATCTACCGGCCATCGAACAGCTCGAACAGGCCGTCGATTCCTTCACCGGCACGCTCATCCTGGTGACGCACGACCGCCGGATGCTGGATTCGGTACGCACCACCCGCCGCTGGCAGATGGTGGACGGCAGGCTCATCGAGAAATAGCGCGCGCACCACAGCCCTACCGGTGGGCGTCGCGGATCTCCTGGGCCCGGGTATTTTTGGGCCGGCGGCGATAGGTCTTACCCGAGGCGATCGGCTGTGCGGCACTCGAGCGGCGCAGCTGTTGCCGCCGCCGCCACCCGGTGAGGTCCGGGCGTTCGTGTTCTTCGCGGGCGTCGGTCATACCGTGGATCATGGCCTATCCGGTGGCGCGGCGCCCGCGATTTTTCGCGCGGTCGTGAGGGTTGCCCGACCGGCGATGCGGCGGGAGTGGGCGCTTCCGCGCGAAACACCCACCCCGGCGTCATCGGGTCAGGAAGACAGCGCCCGATTGTCCACCAGCCTCTTGAAATCGGAGCCGGATTCGATCAGCCCCCATTTGAGCAGCCAGCGATAGGTCTGGTCGAACTGTTCGGGCGCGTACGGCCGCGGATCGGCGAACCGCAGCCGCCACGTGCTGATATCCGATTCGTCCAGCGTGCCGAGCTCGCCGGGGATCTCCTCGGTGAAGTAGTGCAGGTACGGCGTCACATCGGTGTTGATATCGGCGACCGCCCGGCGGACGCCGCGGTCGATGGCGGCGTAGACCTCCGGATCGACCTTCTCGTCGGCGATCTCGGCCCCGGTGTAGAACGCCTCGGCGATCAGCCGGTAGCCCTGTTTCAGCGCGAGGCTGATGTAGGGCTCCATCAGGGCCACCGCCTCCACGGTGCCGTCGCGCAGTGCCTTGAACCGGTCGGCCGGACCGCCCACGTGCACAACCTTGAGCTGGTCGGGTTCGACGAACCCCTCCAGCGTCTGGATGGCGAGATAGTGGGAGCCGTGGTGGAAGTTCACCGCGACCTGTTTATCGCGCAGGCTCTGCGGGTGGAAGACCTCGGAGTCGGGGCGCACGAAGATCGCCTGGCTGGCGATCGCCGCGCGCTGGGTGACGATCCGGCCGCCGCGACCCGAATCCTGGGCGCGCCGGACCTGTCCCCATTCGCAGGCGCGGTACAGCGAGACGTCGCCGTCCTCGAAGCCACGGGAGATTCCGCCGAACGAACTCACCAGATGGTGGTCTTCGATCGGCTTCACACTCACGTTGTAGGCGCCGGGCGCGACGAGCTCCAGATCAACGCCCTCGTCGAGAAAGTAGCCCTTCTCGAGGCCCACCAGGTACGGGAGCGTGAAGATCGCCCCGGTCCGGACGCTCGTGATCTTGGGTAACGGGGTGTTCGTATCGTTGCCGGTCATCGGATCGTTCCTTTCGTGAAATGGTGCCGGCCGTGGGTGCGGCCGTGTTCGGAGTCGCCGGAGCCGCCGGGAAACAGCGGTTGGCGGCGACGAGTGCGAGGACGGCCACGACTGCGGTGGCCGCGTAGGCGAGGCGCATTCCGGCGGTGAAATCTGCTGCGGAGACGGGTTCGGGACGAGCGAGGAAACCGGCCACGGAAACCGCCAGCGCGCCGAGTGTCGCTGTCCCCAGGTTCATGCCGACCTGCCGGGAGGTACTGGTGATCGCGCTCGCCGAGCCGGCACGGTCCGGCGGGAGCGCGGCCACGGCCGAGGAGGTCGACGGCGGATTCGCCATACCCATTCCGATGCCCAGGAGGGCGAAGGCCCCCAGCACCCAGCCGATCGACGAGGTCGTCGACGCCGCGAGCGCGAGCGACACCATGGCGGTGATCAGGAACAGATAGGCGACGAGGATGGGCCGCCGCGGACCGTATCGGCCCAGCAGCCGCCCCGAGATCTGCGCGGCGACCAGAGTTCCGGCGGTGAGCGGCAGAGCCATCAGGCCCGCCTCCCACGCGCTGTATCCGCGGACCTGCTGCAGGTAGAGGGTGTTGAGGAAATTCATGCCGGTGAGACAGAAGTAGGAGAACCCGGCCGTGAGCACCGCGCCGCGCAACTGTGGACGTCGGAATACCGCCAGGTCGAGCACCGGTTCGGTGGCCCGCCGTTCCACCCGCACCACGATGATCATCGATAACACGGACGCGCCCAGTGCGCCGATCGTCGGTGCGGACAGCCAGCCGTCGCGGGCACCGCCGGAGAGCGCGAAGGTGACGAAGAACAGGGTGGCGGCGATGGACAGATGCCCGGCGGGATCGATCCGCCGCCGCAGCCGCGGAACCGGGGATTCCGGCACCCATCGCAGGCCGATCACGACGAGGGCCGCGAACGGCAAGCAGATCAGGAAGACACTGCGCCATCCGACCACCGTGACGAGTACACCGCCGATGACCGGACCGAGCGCGGTCGACACACCGGCGGTCGCGCTCCAGGTACCCAGTGCGCGGCTGCGCGCGACCGGATCCTGGAAGACCCCGATGAGCAGCGAGATCGACGCCGGAGTCATCAGCGACCCGCCGACGCCCTGCAGCACCCGCCAGACGATCAGTTCGGCGAAGCCCGAGGAGAAGTAGCACAGCAGGGAGGAGATGCCGAACAGGACGACCCCCAGCCGGAAGATCCGCCGCGGACCGTGCCGGTCGGCCAGCGAACCCGCGAGGAACAGCGTGCTGCCGCGGGCCAGCGCGTTGGCCACGACGACCCACTGCAGTTGCGCCACACCCAGGCCGAGATCCTCCTGGAGGGCCGGCAGGGCCACCACCAGCGCCGAGGTGTCGAGCGAGGAGAGGAACAGGCTCGCACAGCAGGCCGGCAGGGCCGCCCGGGGATAGCGGACGGCCCGCGGAGTCTCCCGGTCGTTCAACTCAGGCTCTCGTAGACCGGCCGGTCCGCGGCGCGCGACAGCAGCCCGATATCGAGGGCGACCCGGATCTGCTTGTCCAGGTTGGTGAATACGCTCTGATCCCAGGTGGACGGGTAGATATCACGGAGCCGCTCCGGCAGTAGGTCGATTGCGGCCTCCTCGTCGGCCGGTATCCCGAACGCCTCGTAATGCCGGGCGAGCAGTCCGGGATCGGAGGTGATCAGCGCGTTGGCCTCCGAACGCAGCGCGACGAATCGCGCCGCGGTATCACGGTTGCGCTCCAGCCACGGCCGGTTGAACGCCGCGCCGTTGAGGAACAGCGGATTCGCGTCGCCGGTGCCCTGCTGCCACAGCTGCGAGACGGTGGCGATCTGCCGGCTGCCCTGGGCGACCAGCCGGGTGGCATTGGGTTCGATGGCGATGACGGCGTCCAGGTCGCCGCGCTCGTACAGCGCCAGGTTGGCGATCGGCTGCCCAGGGAAGATCTGGAATTCGCGTTCGAAGTCGATTCCGTTGACCGCCAGGCCCAGCGCGGCCGCCTTGTAGGTATCGGAACTCGCCGGTTGCACACCGATACGCTTGCCCCGCAGATCCTCGACCGAGCCGATATCACTGTCGGCGGGTACGAGCCATCGTCCGTGGTTCCAGAGCTGGGGTCCCACGATCACCACATCGTGGCCGGAGATATTGGCTTCGGTGGCGCCGAGCGGCCCGAAGGCGAAGGTGTCGAGCAGACCGGTCAGGAGATTCTCCTGCCCGGTACCGACCCCGCCGCCACCGTCGCGGACCAGGTCCAGCCCGTGTTTGGCCGCGAGCCCGAACTCGTCGGTGATCGGATCGATCACCGATCCCGCCGTACCGGGTTGCACCGCACCGATCTTGATCGGTGGCAGCGGGTTCCCGTTCGCGTCCACCGCCGTGGTGGTGGCCGCCCCGCACGCGACGAGCAGCGATCCCAGCCCCAGTCCCCCGGCCAGCGCGACGCCCGCCCGGAGAGCCTGCCGCCGGGTGACGGCCGGCCCGAGCGCGGATTCGCGGGTGAATATGTTGCCACGTGGTGCGGACACGAGGTCTCCGTTTCTGGATCGGTTCGCTGTCAGGCGATATGGGCGATGATGTCGCGATGCAGGTCGAACAGGGTCGCGTCCTCGGTGGAGCGCGGTCGCGCCACGGTGACGCGGATGTCCCGCACGATCCGGGCCGGGCGGTCGGCCAGCACCACCACTCGATCGGACAGGAATGCCGCCTCGAGCGCGTTGTGGGTGACCAGCAATCCGGTGACCGCGCGTTCGACGAGCAGGGTCTGCAACAGCATCCGGAGCTTGCGCCCGGTCAGTTCGTCGAGCGCGCTGAACGGTTCGTCGAACAGGACGATGCCCGGATCCACCGCGAAGGCCCGTGCCACTGCCACGCGCTGGCGTTGACCGCCGGAGAGGACCGAGGGGTAGGCGTCGGCGTATTCGCTCAAACCGACCGCGGCGAGGAGTTCCGGAACGGCCGAGAGACTCTGCCCGGCGGATTTCGCGGCGATTTCTACGTTCTCCGCGACGCTGATCCAGTCCAGGAGTCGCGGTTGCTGAAAGACCATGCCCGTTCGGACCGGTGTCGCGCCCGCACCCACCCGGATCACACCGGCATCCGGAGTCTCGAGTCCGGCCACGAGATGCAGCAGGGTCGTCTTCCCGGTGCCCGACGCGCCCACCAGCGATACGAGCTCACCCGGCGCGACCGCCAGCGAGAAATCCTCGAAAACGGTCTGGACGGTGCCGTCCTTCTTGCTCACAAAAGATTTGGAGATATCGCGCAATTCGATACCGGCGCTCATACCGCGGACTCCTTACGCCAGCGGGAGACCCGCCGTTCCAGGGTTTGCAGGACGCCGTACTCGATGGCGGTCATCACCAGGGCGAAGGCGATCGTCCAGGCGAGCACACCGGCCACGTTGTGATTGGAGAACTCCAGGTTCAGCTGGTATCCGACACCGCTGGCCATCCCGAATATCTCGACCAGCACGATCACCTTCCACGCCATGGCGATACCGAGACGAGCGCCGGTGAACAGTGACGGCGCCAAGGCGGGCAGCCAGATTCGCCGCAACCTCGTCCACGCGCCGAAGCGGTACACATGGGCCATCTCGTGCAGTTGCGGATCGACGTCCCGGACGCCCTGGGTGATGTTGACGATGAGCGCGGGCGCGGCGGCGAGGGCCACGGCCAGGATCGGGTTGACCATGCTGATGCCGAACCAGATGACGCACAGCAGGGCCTTCACCAGACCGGGTGTCACCAGACCCAGCAGCACGGCGGGCTCGAGGAACCGCTGGATATACCGATTGCGTCCCATCGCGATTCCGAGCACCACCGCGACCACGAACGCGACCGCGAATCCCAGCAGCACCCGGGTCAACGTCACCTGCAGGTTCATCCAGAGGGAACCGGTGCCCGCCAGCGTCACCAGTTCGTCGGCGACAGCGCCGAGTGACGGGACCAGGGGGCTGTCCATCCGCGCGGCCATCACGTTCCAGCCCACCGCCAGCAGGATGATCAACGCCAGCGGCGGGAGGATCACCCCCGCCGCCCCGGCGGCACGCGAGGCCCCGGCCGGACGCCGGACCGGAGGCGTTCTACCGGCCCGTCCGGTCGTGGGCTCTGCACTCAGCAGTGTCATGGGAATCCGTTCGATCGGCCCGCGACGCGGAAGCGTCGCCGGCGGAGCAGCGTGTGAAAGAGTGGGGCCCGGCGCCGGGCCCGGGTCAGGCGGGCCGGGGGTGCGGCCGCCCCGGCGCCGGCGAGGACCGGCAACAGTGCAACGTGATCACGACGCCCGCGGACCCGTCGCCGACACCAGGAGTTCCAGTCCGTCGCCGAGGGCGGCGATCGTGGCCATCTGTTCGGGCGAGAACTCCGAGATCCGTTCCAGGATGATCTCGGTCAGCTGCCGGCGGCTGCGCAGGAACAACTCCCGGCCGGATTCGGTCACTTCGATCAAACTGACGCGTGCGTCCGTATCCGACGTGCGGCGTACGACCGCGCCGGATGCCTCCAGCCTGCGGACCGTTCGCGATACGCTCGCCGGGTCCACGCCCTCGTGCGCCGCAAGCTCCGACATCGACAGCGGCCCGAATTTGACGATCGCCGCCAGCGTGCTGCGCGCGGACTGATTGGCACCCGCGCGGTCCATCATCCGGAACTGCCGCGCCGCCTGGATGAGCGCGACCTGCATCCGCTCCACCGCCACCACGAACTCCTCGCTGGTGGCCGGCGGGTCGGACGGGGTCATCGGCAATTCCTTTGCGCGGCGGCATAACAGGTGGGGTGACCCGACACATTCTCGTCATCGTGCAGGGTCCTTCCACTCGCGGGTGCCGGACGCTCGAACCGAACCGACGCGAAAAGGTTAACAACCGTCAAGTATTCGGAACCGGTTCCGGCGCTGCCGCTGCGAGCCCGGCCACGGGCACCACACCTCACCCGTCTGCCATCCGGCCAGCTGAAGGTCACTTTTTCTGAGTCACCCGGAGCGGACGGGCCTTTGCGATCTCGACGATCCGAATGTAGGGAACCGCTTATTCTCGCCCTCGAACCCTGGGGCGGACCAGACGGTCATGGCCGTCCGGGAGGGTCCGGGCAATCCCGTCAGCGCTGGGTGTTCTCCACCGTCCAGGCCGCGATCTGGGTGCGCGAGGTGAACCCCAGCTTGTTGAGAATGTTCTCGACGTGCCCCTGGGCGGTGCGCTGAGAGATGACCAATCTGGTCGCGATCTGCCTGTTGCTGAGACCTTGCGCCACCAGATCGGCCACCTGACGCTCCCGTTTGGTCAGTTTCGGTGCCCGCTCGGTCCCGCCGCGCGGCTCGGCGGCCGGTTCGCCGAGGGCGTAGGCGACAGCCGCCTCCATACCCATGGTCCGCCCCTGCCGGTGTACCGCGTCGTATCGGCGGTCGCCGAGGGCCGCGCGGGCGGCGCGCTCACAGTCCTCGTGGAAGCCGGCCATATTGTGGAAAACGGTCGTCACCCGGGCACCCCCGGGCCACGACCCTTCCGCGGCGCCCATCAGAACCGCGGCGCGTTCGGCGCCGGTGCGCATATCGAGGATCCAGGCCAGCGCCTCGAGGCAGAACATATTGATGACGGTGCTTTTCAGCCCGCTGTTGACCCGCAGCGCCTCTTCCAGCAGTTCCCGGGCCCGGGACGGATCACCGTCCCGCCAGACCGCGACGCCCACTCCGCGCAGCGCGGCGGCCCGGTGCAGTACCTCGCCGCGCGGCTCGGTGATCGCCAGCACCTCCCGGTAGTACTCGCTCGCACCGGGGGTATCGCCGCTCAGTTCGTGCGCCCAGCCGGTCAGGGTGAGCGCGCTCATCCGTAGCTGGCCCGCCGGGTCCGCGCGAGTCAGCTCGGCAGTGCGCTCGAAACAGGACGGTGCGGCTTCGGGTTCACCGCGGGACATCACCAGAAGACCCTCGCCATAGGAGATCTGGGCGCGGATCATCGGCTCGGGGTCCGGCCCGGCCAGTTCCTCGGCCCGCGCCAGCGCACCGGCCGAAACCTGGAATTCACCGTGGGTCGCGGCCAGTTTGGCCGCCGCGCACAGGGCATCGATCCGTTCCCGCGTCGCCCCCGCACCGGTCCGGGCCAGCGCCCGCTCCAGCCACGACCGTCCCTCCCCGTACATGCCCCGGAAATTCCAGAACTCGTAGAGTCCGGCCGCGAGCCGCAGACCGGCGGCGACCGCCGCTTCGGTGTCCTCACCCAGACAATATTCCAGCGCTTCGCGCAGGTTGGGTTGCTCCCGGTCGAGCCGCGCGATCCACCCGGGTTGTTCCCGGCTGATCCAGCCGGCCGCCGCATCCGCGCACAACCGCTCATACCACGCCTGGTGCCGGGCGCGCAGCTCCTGATCGCGGCCGGAATCCCGCAGGGTCCGGCGCCCGTAGTCGCGCAGCGTCTCGAGCATGCGGAAGCGCACCACGGCGCCGGATTCCTCGCGGACCAGAATGGACTTGTCCACCAGTGACGACAGCACGTCGAGGACACTGTCGGGCGCCGGATCGAGAGTGCAGATACCCTCCACGGCATCCAGTTCGCAGACACCGGCGAACACCGACAGCTGCGCCCACAGCTGCTGTTCGGCCGGGCTGCACAGGTCATAGCTCCAATCCATGCACTGTCGCAAGGTCTGCTGGCGCGGCGGGGCGGTGCGCCCACCGCGGGTGAGCACGGGTCTGCGGATATCCATGCGCTGCAGGATCTGCTCCGGTGTCATCGTGGCCAGCCGTGCCGCCGCCAGTTCGATGGCCAGCGGCAGACCGTCCAGCCGCGCGCAGATCTGCGCGACCGCGGCCTTGTTGTCCTCGTCCAGTTCGAACCCCGGCACCACGGTGGTGGCACGCTCGGCGAACAGGGTCACCGCGTCGAAGCGGGGCATCCCGAGCAGACTGGGCTCCCGGTCCGGATCCGGCGCGGTCAGCGGGGCCACCCGCAGCACCGCCTCCCCCGCGATGTTCAGCGGCTCACGGCTGGTGGCGAGGATGCGCAGCCCCGGGCAGCCCTGCAGCAGCGCCTCGTCCAGTTCCGCGACCGGATCGACCAGTTGTTCGCAGTTGTCCAGCACCAGCAGCGTTTCGCGTGGACACAGATGTTCGACCAGGACATCGATCGTCGGGCGGGCCGCCTCGCCGCGCACCCCGACGGCGGCGGCCACCACATCGACCAGGATCGCGGGTTCGGCGACATCGGTCAGATCGACCAGCCACACCCCGTCGGCGAAATCCCGGCGCACCTGCGCGGCGGCCCGCAGGGCCAGCCGGGTCTTGCCCACCCCACCGGGCCCGGCCAGTGTCACCAGCCGCGAGGTCGACAGCAGGTTCTTCACCTCCACCACCTCGGTCCGCCGGTTGACCAGACTGGTCAGCTCGAGCGGAAGATTCCCGGTGGTATCCGCGCCGATCGGCCGCCGCTGCGCCGGGATCCGGGGCTTTTCGGCCGCCTCCTCCCGGGCCGGGCGATCCTGCAGTGCCATCTCGTCGACGGAATATCCGTGCTTCTGCTGCAGCTGCCGAATGGTTTCACCGAGAGCGGTCGCGGACGGCCGCTCGCGGGCGTCCCGGTTCATCGCGGCTTCCACCAGGTCGCTGATATCGCCCGCCACGCCGTGCCCACGCAGATCCGGCAGGGTCGCATTGGTGATCCGCAGGAACTGCGTCACCATTTTCTCACCGCTGCGCCGCTCGAACGCCGCGTGCCCGGTGAGTGCGCAGAACATGGTGGCGCCGAGCCCGTACACATCGGCGGCGGGAGTGGGCGGCTCACCCTCCAGCACCTCGGGCGCGGTGAACGCGGGCGATCCGGTCACCGTCCCGGCGGCGGTCCGGAAGCCACCCGCGATATGGGCGATACCGAAATCGGTCAGCGCGGGTTCTCCGTAGTCGGTGAGCAGGATATTTCCCGGCTTCACGTCCCGATGCACGATACCGAGCCGATGGGCGCTCTCCAGTGCTCCCGCGATCTTCACCCCGATCTGCAGGACGTCCTCCGCGGCGAGCGGGCCGTGCCGGCGGATCCAGGCGTCGAGCGAACCCCGCGGATAGAACGGAGTCACCAGGTACGGCCGCCCGCGGGCGGTCATACCTTCTTCCAGCACGGTGACGATATTCGGATGTCCGGTCAGCCGCCCCATGGCGCGCTGTTCCCGCGCGAACCGCGCGCGGTTGTCCTCGTCCGATTCGGTGGTGAGTACCTTCACCGCGACGGTCCGGTCCAGCGGTTCCTGGGTACATCGGTAGACCACCCCGAAACCGCCACGCCCGACCTCGGCCGCGTTCTCGAAACCGGCAGCGTCGAGTTCCGTCGCGACGGTCCCCGTCGACTCGCGGCGTGTGCGTACGGGATCCTCGGCGTTCATCTCGCGAAGACGATCCCTCGGGTATGTAGGTGGGCACCGGCTGCCATACGCGGCCCCTCTCGCCTCCTCAACTGTATCGCCGGGACATCTCCGGCAGCGCGACCGGCGATCACAGGACGGCGACGACGCCGTATCTCAGCCCGGCAATACGCTCGGCGCTGCGCTGACGCCGAAGATGGGGAATCGGTCACCGCGTGGCGGGGCCTGGTAGCGCACCCGGACCGGGTGGCGCGCGGTGCGCGGGAGTTCGCCGTCGATCGCCGTATACACCCAGGGCCCCTCGTCCAGCTCCACGATCGCCAGCGTCGATTCCACCGCGTCTGCTCCGTCGGCCGGGGAACAGCTCACCGTTCGCCAGCACACCACGGATCCGCCGCCCGCCGCGGGCACCCGCTCGTAATCGTCACACCGGCATGCCGAGCAGCGGATGACCGGCGGAGCGAACAACGTGCGGCAGCTGCCGCAGCGCCGGATCATCATCCCGGTCTCGGTGCATTCCGCGGAGAGGTCACTGCAGTTCCCTGGGTTTCCGGTGTTCCACTCGTCCATACAAGCCTCGATGCGCTGGTGCCGACCCGTTCGGGTTCCAGCATTCGGCACCCGCCGCCGGGGCACGCCGGTCGAATGGCCCGGTATATACCTGTTTCCGAAAAAGACCAGTTCAGAGCCACTTATCGGCAGGAATCCCGATGCGTTCGTCCCGGTGACCGGGATCATACCCAGATCGCGCGGGTATCTTTCCCGTGCGATACACGACGTCCGGACATGGTGTCCGAAAGGCGCTCACAGCAACCGCCGGCGCGCTTCCACGGCGTCCGCCGCCTCTTTCAGGCTCGCGCCGGGATCCAGTTCCCGGAACCGCTTGACCGCTTTGATCTTCTGCTCCCGCCGCAGCAGATCGTCGATATCGGTGAAATCGATCGCCTCGGGGTCCTCGATCCCCAGCTGCGCCAGGATCAGATCGAGTTTGCGCTCGAGCCGGTCGATCTTGCGTTCGAGCCGCATACTGTCGCCAAACACGCGTCCCACCCTATTGCGTTCCGGCGCCGGACCGTTCGCCACCTGCCCCGCACCGCATCGATCCGGTCGCCCGGCGACCGGTAGCCTCGACCGGCAGTCGTCGCGTGCACCGGCCGGGCGGTGCGATCGAAGGGAGCCGCCCATGGCCGGGGAACAACGCCGGATCGCGGTCGACCTGACACCGCTGCGGACCAGCCGTGCGTTCCGCACTCTCTTCCTGGCCCGTTCGATCTCGGTATTCGGAATCGGGTTCCTCGTGGTCGCACTGCCGATCCAGGTCTACCGGCTGACCGGATCGACCGCCATGGTCGCGACCGTCGCCACAGTGATCGGGATCTCCGCATTCGCCGGCACCCTGATCGGCGGTCCGGCGGCCGACCACTACGACCGGCGGGCGGTGATCGTGTCCTCCCGGGCGGCGGCGACCCTCGGCTTCGCCGTGCTCGCGGTGAACGCGATGCTGCCCGAACCACGGCTCTGGGTGATCCTGCTCTGCGCGGTCGTCGACGGCGTGACCGGCGGAGTCTCCGAAACGGCGCTGGTCGCGGCCGTGCCGGGATTGATCCCGCCCGACCGGCTGGCCGCCGGGGCCGCCCTGATGGCGCTGACGGCCGACCTCGGTCATATGGCGGCGCCCGCGCTCGCCGGTCTGCTCATCGCCTGGCTCGACGTCGCGGCCAACTACTGGCTGGCGGCCGGGGCGGGCCTGGTGACCACCCTGCTCCTCGCGCGGCTCGGCCGGATGAAGGCCGAACGGGATCCTGCCGAAACGCCGTTCCGGGCGGCGCTGTCGGGGGTGCGCTTCGTGGCCGGGCATCGGATCGTCGGCGCGACATTGCTGATCGGCTGCGTGACCATGCTCCTGTCCGGCTGGAACGTACTCATCCCGGAATACGTGAGCGAGGTCCTGCACGGCGGGGAAACCACCGCGGGCCTGCTGTTCGCGGCTCCGGCGGCCGGCGCGGTACTCGGCTCGCTCACCTCGGGCTGGACCGGCTCGATCCGGCGCGGCGGCCAGGTGATCTTCGTGGCCACCTTCGTCTCGGCCACCGGGCTCGCCGGCGCCGGGCTCGTCGCGTCCACGGTGGTGGTCTTCACCGGACTGGCCGCGCACGGCGCCGGCCGGGTGGTGAGTGATATCGCGCGGTTCGCGGTGGTGCAGGCGAACACCCCCGACGAGTTCCGGGGCCGGGTCTCGGGCCTGTGGACCGCGCAGCTCACCATCGCGCTTTCACTGGGCGCGGTCGTCGCGGGCGGTATCGCGAGCGCGGTTCCGGCCCGGGCGGCCTTCCTCGTCTACGGCGTGGGCGGCTGCCTGGCGACCGTCACGCTGTGGTGGCTGCTCACCACCTTGCGCACCCTCGACGACCGCGCGCCCGCGCCGCGGTGAATCACCCCGCCGCGGCCGCCAGCTGCGGGGTGATGCGATCCAGCGCGAACCGCAGCGACTCCGGGGTGCCCGCGGACAACGCCTGGACGGCCGGATCGTTCTCCGGCAACCGCACCGCGTGACCGTCGCGCACCACGGCCAGGGAATTGATCAGGGAGTCGTTCTCGAGGTCGGCGAACGGCAGCCCGATGGTGGTGAACACACCGGTCTGCGCGTCGAGATCACCCACCCGCTCCACCGGGACCTGCGCGAAGAATCCCGAGCTCTGCAGCCGGGTGATCGGCGGGTTCGGTACGAAACCGAGGTCGGCGAAGAAATCGAACCGGGCATCCCCGGCCAGGTAGGCGCCGTAGGCGGTGCCGTATTTCGCGGCGTAGACGAACGTCTTGCCCGCGAATTCCGGATGCTCACCGGCGGCGGTCCGCTGCGCGGTGGTGGTCTCGGCGATGATCGTGTCCGCCGCGTCGCGTTTTCCGAGGGCCGCGCCGATGATCTCGGCCTGGGTCTGCCAGTTGACCGCGAAATCACCGGTACCCTCGGGCGCTGTCACCACCGGCGCGATCTCGCGCAGATTGTCGGTGACGGCACTGTCGGCTTTCGCGCGCACGTTCAGTATCAGGTCGGGGTCGAGTTCCTCGATCTGCTGCATATTGAACTCCCCGGCGCTCTGCGCGGACAGCAGTTCGGGCGTGCTGTCCCCGAACGCCGCCGCATCCCACTCCCCGACACCCTTGGTGGCCTCGCCGAAGCCCATCCAGTCGTAGATGGCCACGGGTTTCACTCCCAGCTCCAGTGCGACCGCGCCGTCGGACCAGCCGAGCGCCACCACCCGCGGTGCCTCCGGCAGCGAATAGCCGGGTGTCGCCCCGGGATCGTCGAACACCTCGTAGGTGGTGTCGTCGGACCGGACGCAGGCCGTCGCCGCCAGGACCACACTCGCCAGTACCGCCACCGCCACGCTGATCCGCCGTCGCGACATGGTTCTCCTTCTCGGTTGGGTGCCCGGCGGGCACGGTTCACGCACTGTCGATCCGCACCGCTCCCTGCGCGAGCGGGACCACCAGCGGCGTCCCGGTCTGCGGATCGTCGATGACCTGCGAGTACACGCCGAACACCTGCTCGACCAATTCGGTGGTGATGATGTCGGCGGGCGGGCCGGCGGCGACGATCTCACCACCGGCCATGGCGATGATGTGCGAGGCGTAGCGGGCGGCCTGATTGAGATCGTGCAATACCGCGACCAGCGTCGTCCCCCGCTGGTTGAGGTCCACGCACAGCTCCAGCACCTCGATCTGATGGCCGAGGTCGAGATAGGTCGTCGGCTCGTCCAGCAGCAGGATCGGCGTCTGCTGGGCGAGCGCCATCGCGATCCACACCCGCTGCCGCTGACCTCCGGACAGCGCCTCGACCGGCCGCGTCGACAGCTCGGTGAGCCGGGTGACCTGAAGTGCGAAGTCCACCGCGCGCTGGTCCTCGTCGGTCCATTGGCGGAACATCTTCTGGTACGGGAACCGGCCGCGCGAGACCAGGTCGATGATCGTGATGGCGTCCGGCGCGATCGACTGCTGCGGCAGCAGCCCCACCTCCCTCGCGAACTCCTTACCCCCATAGGAGGTCACCTCGCGCCCGTCGAGCAGCACCGCGCCGCGCTGTGGCCGCAGCAGCCGCGACAGCGTCCGCAACAGCGTCGATTTTCCGCACGCGTTCGGTCCGACGATCACGGTGAACGAACCGTCGGGTACCACGACATCGAGACCGGCGATCACAGTGCGCTCGCCGTAACCGACCCGCAGGTCGGTACCGGTGAGCCGCCCCGGGGCGTCGTTCGGCAGTGGATTGCTGGTCACGGGCGGGCCTTTCGGGACCGGGCGAGCAGGAGGAACAGCAGATACACGCCGCCCAGGGAGGTGGTGACCACGCCGACCGGCAGCTGGGTCTGCGGCGCGAGCACGGTGCGCGCCACCACCTCGCTGGACACCAGCAGCGTGGCGCCCACGGCCGCGGAGGTGACCAGCGGAATCCCCGCGCTCGGGGTGATCCGGGCCGCGACCTGGGGCGCGACGAGCGCGACGAAGGCGATCGGCCCGGCGATCGCGGTGGTCGCCGCCGCGAACCCGACGCCGATCACCAGTAACACCACCTGGGTGCGTTCGGTATCGACTCCCTTGCTCGCCGCCGAGTCCGTGCCCAGCTCGAACATGCGCATCCGGGGCGCGACCACGATCAGCGCCGGGACCAGCACGGCCAGCGTCACGAACACCGGCACCGTATCGGCCATCGTCAGATCACGCAGATTGCCCATACCCCAGGCGGCCGCCGCGCCGGCGTTCTGCACATCGGCGGTGGCGACCAGGTACCCGTTGAACGACAGCAGCATCGCGGAAACGCCGATGCCGACGATGATGAACCGGTAGTTGCCGGTCCCGCCGCGCATACCGAGGAAATAGACGACCAGCGCGGTGAGCAGGCAGCCGAGCAGTGCGCCGGCCGTCGCACCGCCCGCGCCGAGCCCGAGGACCAGCATCGCGACCAGGGCGCCGGTATTGGCACCGGTGGTGAAGCCGATGATGTCCGGACTGCCGAGCGGGTTGCGGGTGAGGGTCTGGAAGATGGCCCCCGACAGCGCCAGCGAGGCGCCGCCGAGTATCGCTGTCACCACCACCGGCAGCCAGTCGGCGACATGATCGGCGGGTCTACCACCGACCTGTCCGGTGAGCACCCGGAGGACCTCGACGAATCCCAGACCCGGGGTGCTGGTGGTGCTGGCGCCCAGGGACAGGATGCCGACCACCGCAGTCAACAGTATGAACGCGATAGTGATCGCCACCGAGACCATATCGACCCGCAGACTCAGCCCGAGCCGGGGCGCCCGCAGGAACCGCACCCGGCGGGGCCAGCGGGCAGCGACGACGGGCGCGGTACGGGTCACCATTGCACACCCGCCTCGCGGCGCGCCAGCCAGATCAGCACCGGCGCCCCGAGGAACGCGGTCACCATCCCCACCGGCAGTTCGCTCGCCGTCGCGACGCGGGCGACGAGATCGGAGCCCACCAGCACGATCGGCCCGACCAGCAGGCACAGCGGGATCATCCAGCGGTGATCCGGGCCGACCGCCATCCGCACCGCGTGCGGCACCATCAACCCCACGAAACTGATGGGCCCGACCGCCGCGGTCGCGGCCCCGCACAGGACCGTGACCACCACGAAGCCGACAGCGCGTACCGCCGGCACCGGTACGCCGAGCGCATTGGCACGATCGTCGCCGAGGGCGAGCGCGTTGAGATATCCCGCCAGCGCCAGCGCGCCGATCAGCCCGAGCAACACCAGCGTCCAGGTCGCCGACAGTTGCGGCCAGCCGCGGCCGTCCAGGGTGCCGACCAGCAGCCCGCGGATGGCGTCGAAGGTTTTCGGATGAATCATGGTGAGTCCGAACGCGAGCCCGCTGAGCATCGAGGCGATCGCGACACCGGTCAGCACGAGTTTGGCCGGGCTCGCTCCGCCGACCCCGCGCGAACCGACGAAATAGACCAGCACCGACGCGGCGAACGCCCCGCCCAGCGACCACCAGACCAGCCCGGTGCCGGTCGCCCCCGCTACAACCGAGCCGAGCACCATCGCGAAGTACGCGCCGGAGTTCACACCGAGGATGCCGGGGTCGGCCAACGGGTTACGGGTCAGGCCCTGCATCACCGCGCCGGCCACGCCGAGCGCCGCGCCGACCAGCGCCGCCAGCAGTGTGCGGGGTATTCGCTGCTCCCGGATGACCCCGAGGGTTGTGGGGCCACCCTCGTTGAACAGTGCATGCCAGGCGTCGCTCATCGAGAAGTCGCCACTGCCCACGAAGAGGCCACCGGCCAGGAGCAGGACCAGAACAGCCACCAGAACCAGCAGTACGACGGTCCGCGACAGCGCCGGCCGCGGCAGGGTCGTGGTCGCTGTGGACACTGCTGTTCATCCTCGATTCGCCGGACTCCGGCCGGTGGCTGCGAAGTAGCGGACAGGGCCGCAGGTTAGTTTAGCCTCAGGTTATTTTCCGGTCCCGACGCCGCGCTGGGACGAGTCCCGGTGACCGATACGCCGCTTCGCCCGGGCCCACCCGGCCGGGCCGGACGATCAGCGGCCCGCGGCGGTGAGCCGATAATCCGCTTCGAGCACCATCCACCCGCTCAGCTGTACCGACAGATCGCGGCTGAGGTTCGCCGATACCACGGCGGACGAGTCCGCGAGCTGGGGAAGGGTTCCCGGCTGCTCCGGCACCGTGACCGCACGGGTCCAATCCGCACCGAACAACGGCAGCCCATCCACTTCCGCGCGATGGTCCCAGGCCGCCCGCGCCGAAGCGTGCACGATATCCGCCGCTGTGGTGTCGCCCAGTGCCAGCGCCGCCACCGCGAGATAGCGCGCGAGGATGCCCATGAACAGGCCGGCGTCGTCGTCGGCCGCCGCGCGGATCACGCCCGCGTCCGTGAGGCGGGCCTCGGTCGCGGCGACGAGCGCGCGCACGCGGCGGTGGTACCCGGATTCGCCGGTGCGTACGGCGAGTTCGGTGTCCAGGCCGATGGCGACGCCCTGGCAGTAGGTGTGGACCGTCCGATCCACGCGGCCACCGGGCTCGTGAACACCGTCGAGAATCAGTCCGCTGCCCGTATCGCGTAACCGGGTGTGCAGGAAATCGGCGAGCCCACGGGCCCGGGACAGTTCACCCAGCCGCGCCAGCGCGATCCCGGCCGGGCCGTTCGCCGGCGTGTTGTAGTAGTCGTCCCCGAGTCGCCAGGGCATCGCGCCGACGTCCGGATTCCAGCCACCCATCAGCGCGGTCCGCAGGTCGCCGACCGCATCGCCGAACCGGACACCGAGCAGCCGGTCGGCCCGTTCCAGCGCCAGCGCCAGCCACGCCATATCGTCGTAGTACCGGTTGGTCCAGCCGGTGAGATTGCGGGTGCGGATACCGCGGGCGAGAGCGGTGACACGGTCGACGCGGTCCGGGGTGCGGGCCCGGTGCGCGGCGTCCACCGCGCAGTCGAGCAGATGGGCCTGCCACCAGTAGTGCCATTGCGCGAACGACTGTTCCGGTAACGATCGGGGCCATGTGAGCGCGCCCAGCCGCATCCGCGGCAGCCCCCACAGGGCCCGGACGTGCCGGGATACGATCGCCTGTTCCGCCAGGTCCGCTCTTTTCCCGCACGGCAGCGGACCGGCGGAGGCAGTGCGCGTGATCGGCGCCGCCGCCATCGGTTGCGCGAGCGCGGTGAGTGCGACCCCGGCTCCCGCGGCATACAGCACGGTTCGCCGGCTGATCCCCGTATTCCGGCGATCCATCCGCTCGGACTCCCCTTGCTGAACAACGCCTCTCGGCGGCGGTAACCGTGCGGCGCGAGTCTATCCCGCACCCGCCGCGGCGGCACGGCGCCGGACCCCACGGTGACCGAAGCCACGGGCGCCCGCTACCGCGTATATCCGGTGCGCGGCGGGTGCGGCCCGGACCTCGACACACCGCGGTCCGGCTTGACCTGGAGCCCACTCCAACTCATAGCCTGACATCATGCGATTCGCGTTCAAGACCTCACCACAGGAAACCACCTGGGCCGATATGCTCGCCGTCTGGCGGGCCGCCGACGAGATCGATATCTACGAGTCCGGCTGGACGTTCGACCACTTCTATCCGATCTTCTCCGACTCCACCGGCCCCTGCCTCGAAGGCTGGACGACCCTCACCGCCCTCGCACAGGCCACCGAACGCCTGCGGCTCGGCACGATGGTGACCGGCGTGCACTACCGCCATCCCGCGGTACTGGCCAATATGGCGGCCGCCCTCGACATCATCTCCGGCGGCCGGCTCGAACTCGGAATCGGCGCCGGCTGGAACGAAGAGGAATCCGGAGCCTACGGGATCGAGCTGGGCACGGTCACCGAACGTATGGACCGCTTCGAGGAGGCCTGCCAGGTGCTGATCGGCCTGCTGAGCCGGGAGACCACGGATTTCGACGGCAAGTTCTATCAGCTGAAGGGGGCCCGTAACGAACCCAAGGGTCCGCAGCGCCCGCACCCCCCGATCTGCATCGGCGGCAACGGCGAGAAGCGCACCCTCCGGATCACCGCCCGCTACGCCCAGCACTGGAATTTCGTCAACGGGACCCCCGCGGAATTCGTCCGCAAGCGGGACGTGCTGGCGGCGCACTGCGCCGATATCGGCCGCGACCCGAAGGAGATCACGCTCTCCGCCCAGACCCGGATGGACCCTGCCCTCGGCTACGGGGCGATCGTCGACTGGGCGGCCACACTGGGCGCCGAGGGCCTGGACCTCGCGATCATCTATCTCCCGACCCCGCACGACCCGGCCGTCCTGGAACCGCTGGCCGAGGCGATCCGGGATTCCGGACTCGTCTCGTGATTCGGCGGTCCGCGGCGCGAATACCCGCCATCGGGATGATCGAATCACGAGGCACCGGTCCGTAGCATTGGGACATGAGTACTTATGTGACGACGAACCCGACCACAGGTACTACTGAACACGAATTCCCCGGGCTGACCGACGACAAGATTTCCGAAATCGCCGAATGGGCCGCCGAGGGTTTCCAGACATGGCGACAGGTATCCGCGGCCGAACGGGCCGCCGCGCTCGCGCGGACCGCGGATCTGTACGAGGAACGCTCGGCCGAACTGGCCGCGGCCATCACCCGGGAAATGGGTAAACCGGCCGAGCAGGCAGCCGGCGAGGTACAGCTCGCCGCGGATATCTATCGCTGGTACGCCGAGCACGGCCCCGAATTACTGAAACCCGAACAACTCGATCCCCAGGGCGCCGACGAATCGGTGGTCGAGAAATTACCGATCGGCCCGCTGGTCGGCGTGATGCCGTGGAACTACCCCTACTACCAGGTGGCCCGTTTCGCGGCGCCGAATCTGTTGCTGGGAAATACGATAATACTCAAGCACGCCTCGATCTGCGCGGCCTCGTCGAAACTCATGGCCGAGGCGTTGCACGACGCGTCGGTTCCCGAGAACGCCTATATCAACGTGTATGCGAGTTCCGCTCAGATCGCCGCATTCCTGGCACATCCGGCCATCCGCGGTGTATCGCTGACAGGCAGCGAACGGGCAGGCGCCTCGGTCGCGACCGAGGCCGCCAAGAACGTGAAGAAATCCGTCCTCGAACTCGGTGGTTCCGATCCGTTCATCCTGCTCGATACCGACGATATGGCGGAAACGGTACGGACCGCGGCACGGGCCCGATTGTCGAATGCGGGCCAGGCCTGTAACTCACCGAAACGATTCATCGTGCTCGACGAACTCTACGACGATTTCGTCCGCGGCCTGGTGGACGAATTCGATCGCGCGGTCGTCGGGGATCCGTCCGATCCCGCCACCGAAGTCGGGCCGCTGTCGTCGGTTTCCGCGCGTGACACCGTCGCCCGGCAGATCGAAACCGCCGTGCGGCAGGGAGCGACACTGCATACGGGCGGCTCGCCCCTGGACGGCGCCGGGGCGTTCCTCCGGCCCGCCGTTCTCACCGGTATCACCCCGGAGATGGACGCCTACTCCGAGGAGATCTTCGGTCCGGCGGCGATGGTCTACCGCGTCTCCTCCGCCGACGAAGCGGTACGACTCGCCAACGATGTCGATTTCGGGTTGAGCGGCTCGGTCTGGAGCACCGACCCCCGGCACGCCGCCGAGGTCGCCGATCGCCTCGAGGTCGGGATGACCTATATCAACGAACACGGAACGACGCTGCCCGGCCTGCCTTTCGGCGGTGTCAAACAATCCGGCTACGGCCGGGAACTGGGACGCTGGGGTATGGGCGAATTCGTCAACACCCGGCTCCGCCGGACCGCTGCCCGCTGACCGCGCGGGGCCTCGGAAATCGCTGGGACACGCGCCTTCCGAGGCCCCGGCCCTGCGCACGGTGCCGGCCGGGTGCCGGATCAGCGGCGGGCACGCCGCCAATTCCAGGAGCGGCCCCCGGCCCCTGTGCGGTTTCCGAACCCGGCGAGATGCAGGGCGATCAGCAAGAGTCCGACGATGATCAGAGTGCCGCCGTTGATCGAGTCGCCCAGCGTGGCATCGGCGAGATCGAGGATGAGAGCGAGGCCGAATACGACGGCGGCGGCAGTGGCGAGCATGAGAACCTCCTGGAGTTCCACGGGAATCCGTGACCTCCGAGTGAGGCCATCGAGTTCCCGTGTTGCGCATACCCGCAAATCAGGCCGGATCACAGCGCTGAAGCCGGTCATGTCTCGCAACCTCTTCCGGTCATCCCCCGGCGGCGCCGCCGGATGCCGTGTCTCCACCCGTCCCGAATTCGCAACATAGCCATGGATTATGTTGCCGTGTTACCGTCGATAGGCCTTCGCGAGAAGGCAACCGCCCGGTATGTGACGGAGGCGTTGATGACGACCGACACCGCGGAACCGGTCCGCGCTCAATTGGTCCGCTCCCGGCCCGTCGGCGCCGATACCGGCCGGCCGAGCGTGCCCCGCGCCTACGATTACAGCCTCGGCGGCAAGGACAACTACGCGGTCGACCGGTATGCCTTCGACCGGATCCGGCGAACGGCGCCGCGCCAGGGCGATGTGCACCGCATGAACCGGCGCTGGCTCTCCCGCGCCGTCCGGCTGCTGGCCGAGAGCGCGGAGGTCGGCCAGTTCCTGGACCTCGGCGCCGGTATGCCGACTCGCGATCCCCTGCATATCGTCGCGCAGGAATGCGGGCGCAGCGAGGTGAAAGTCGTCTACGTGGACGTAGATCCACTGTGCGTCGCCCACGGCCGAGCGATGCTGGAGCGCAACGAGAACACCCGTTACCTCCCCGGTGATCTCACCGACCCCGAGGCCACCCTGGCGAACACCGGGCGCTACCTCGATATGCGCCGGCCGATCGCCGTGGTATTCGGCGCCGTTCTGCATCACCTCGACGAGAGCGACGATCCGGCCGGGGTCGTATCCCGCTACATCGATCTCCTGCCCGCCGGGTCCTTTGTGGCGATCAGCCATTACTGCGATCCCGGCCCCGCGAACCCGGAGCTGCACGCGCTGGCCCGGAATCTCGAATACGCCCACGCCGAAGCGGGTTTGGGTCCGGCCCGGTACCGCAGTCCGGAGCAGATCCGCGAGCTCTTCGGCTCGCTCGAGGTCCTGGATCCGGGACTGACCCCACTCGACGAGTGGTGGCCGCACGGGCCACCCACCCGCGCCGGATCCCCGGAGGAGCAGCTCGTCCTCGGCGGACTCGGCCGGACGCGGACACCCGAACCGGGCCGGGTCATTCCACTGCGGCGCTGAGAACACAGATCGGCCCGGACCGCACATCTCGCGATCCGGGCCGACTGCATGCGCTGCGCCCATCGGGCAGGCCGCCGGGACTCTCAGGCGGCGGGCGCGGGGGCGTTGATCCGGTTGAAGTACTCGACGGCGACGGCGATACCGGCGACGCCACCCACGGTCACCAGACCCGCCGCGGCACCCAGCGGGGCGCCGACGGCCGCGCCGGTGAGGCAGCCACCGATCCAGCCGGGAATCGCCAGGAAAGGCGTGCCGACGATCGCGCCCAGGACGCAACCGCCGCCCAGACCGATCAGCGTTCCGATCAGCGTTCCGATGCTGGTGGCGAGACCGAACTGGGTGCTGGCATTCGACACCGCGTCGTCCACGGTCTCCTGGGAGGCGACGTCGTGCAGCATCGGAGCGGGTTCGGCCGACGCCGGGTCCACACTCGGCGTCAGAGCAACCTCGTTCGCACCGGCGGGCACCACCGCGATCGGGTATTTCAAACCGTCCCGAAGATAGCTCAGCGGAAATCCAGCAACCACATTATCCAGATTGTCGCGAACTTGGAGCATGTTGTCTTCGGTGGTCAGCGATCCAGCGTCGGTACGGAGGATCACAGATTCATCAACCACCTCGGCGGTGTAGTGGATATCAGGATTCTCGACCGTCGCGGGCTGCGCGTAGGACGTACCGGCGCCGATACCCATAGCCGCAATGACCAGTGCAGATACTGCGGCCACCTTCTTGAAATTCATATCTTCAGCACTTTCATCAGTAGATGCGTCACCACCATCCGGCACGCGGGAACTCGGAGCACCCGCCAATAGACTCACCCAATATAGTTACGCCTTTGTTACCGAAACAACAGTCGGCATCCGACCAAGATCGAATATAGTTATCGACTGGCAAATTGCCTTGGCAAACCTGCCGCTAGATTGCCGGAAACAACGGCCCGATCATTTCCTGTGAGATGTATTACCGTGGCGTCCGGACGACGATGGAGGCAGCCGTGAACCAGGCCGACACCATCGATTTCAGCGCGGTCCGGTGGGGTTCGGTGGAGTGGACCAACCTGTGCACGCTCTACCTGCGGGCCTGCGACGGCCGTTCCCCACGGCCGATCCTCGGTGACACGGCCGCGGTCGACGCGGTGGACCGGATCGATTACGACTGGGCCCGGATGCGCCGCTCACTGCGGCCCGGAATCAACCAGTGGCTGGTCGCCGTACGGGCCTCCCGGTTCGACGCCTGGTCCGCCGACTTCCTGCGACGCCATCCGGATGCCTCGGTACTCCACCTCGGGTGCGGAATGGACACCCGGGCCTTCCGGCTGCACCCGCCCGGAGAGGTCCGCTGGTTCGATATCGACCGGCCCCAGGTCATCGAACTGCGGCGCAAACTCTACGACGACCGGGACAACTATCGGATGCTCGGCGCCTCGGTGACCGACAGCTCCTGGCTCGAAGAGATTCCGGCCGACCGGCCCGCGCTGATCGTCGCCGAAGGCCTGCTCATATACCTGCGTGAACCCGAGGTCCGGGCACTGCTGCAACGCCTCACCGACCGGTTCCCCGCCGGTGAAATGCTCTTCGACACCCTGGCTCCGATAGGCCCCCGCTTTTCGAAGCTTTTCACCAAGGGAATCGTCACCTGGGGAATCGCCGATGCACGGGAGCTACAGCAGTGGAACCCGCGCCTGCGCTTCCTCGAGGACGCCCCCGGGTTCGCCGGTTCCCCCCGGATCCCGGCCACACCATTGGGACTCCTGTACCGGCTCGTCTGCGCGACACCGGCGAAACGATACGACGTACTGAACCGCTTCGCGTTCTGAAGCCCGGCCCTGCCTGTAAGCCCCCCCCCAGGCGAAGAACGGGCCATATCGCAGGACTGCGCGGAAGCCTGGAGAGCGTGACTCTGCGAAGTCGACGCCGACCTAGAGAGGTAGATCGAGGATCAGCGCATCGAAGATGGGCGCATCATCCCATCCAGGGCGTAGCCAGCCGACGCGGTACCAGCCCCACTTCCGATAGCGCGCGTAGGCGCGTTCGTTGTCCGGCTCGACCAGCAGCGTGGCCCGCTGCTCTGGGCGCCCGCGTAACAGCTCGTCGTGCAAGGCGCGGGCGATGCCGCGGCCGGAGTGCCCGCTGCACACCATGATCTCCGACAGCGCGAACGTCCGGTGCCCGTCCTCCGCGGTGAACTGCGCCGCATCGGCGTCGTCGAGCTGCACGCCGTCCCAACCGGCCGCGCCGGGCCGTAGCGGCCAACCCCAGGTCTGTCCGGCCGGCGCGCCGTCGAGGTACGCCACGACGAGGTCGAACCCTGGCAGTCGATCGGGGGCGGTGTAGGCGTCGAACCTGCGCATGAACGCCTCGGGGGAATCGAACGGGTCGCCGGAGGCGATCGCTTCGATATAGGAGCGCCGATAGATGTCTTCGACGGCGGCTCGGATCTCGCGGGCCTGGGCGGCGGTGTGGTGCCGCATTTCCGGGGCGGTCATACGATTTCCTTTCGTGTGGCACCTTCCAGTGCCGCGAACCGGTCGTTGAAGTCGTCGGCTCCGGGGTGGACGGTGGCCCGGAGCGGTTCCAGCACGCGCAGGGTCCGGCCCGAGGTGACATTCTCGAGCTCGGCGAGCACGCCGGCGCCCACCTCCAGGGCCATCGAGAGGTCACCCAGTTGGGCATGGGCCACCGCCGCGTGGGCGCGATCGTTGACCGCGTTGCGGGTTCCTCTCTCCTCTGCTGCGGAAGCGTCGAGGAGTTCGATGCTTTTTCTCAGCTCACCGACCGCGCCGTAGCCGATCGCCTCGTGTCCGCGGATCTCCGCAGGTGTGACGAACCGCAGCTTCTGGGGGCATTGCTCGATCGGTTCGTAGCTGATGGCCTGCTCCATCTCTCGCCACGCGGTAGCGATTGCCCGGCCGAAACCCACCCGGTCGCCGAGCAGCCCCTGCGCCTGCGCTTCCCGCGCAGCGATGAGCGCATGGATCCGGCTCGGGGGCCGGCCGCGCATCAAGGTGCGCGCGCGGTCGATCAGCTTCAAAGCATGGTGCGGACTTCCACGGCCAGCACGGGCCAGGGCGATGGACTGATTCGCCGCGTACACACAGGTGTGGGCGATCAGGTCGTCGTCGCCGGCCTCGCTGGCCAGCGCGAGCGCATCGGCGTAGCAGCGTCGGGCCACCGGGTGTAGGTCGGAATCGTAGGCGAGCCAACCGGCGAGCACGGCGAGATGGCCTGTGGCTGCGGCGAACGTGTTGCCCGTCCGGGTGTCGTAGCTCGCGGTGTCGAGCGTGTGCTTGGCGTGGGCGAGTTGCCGGAGCGCGACTTGGACCAGGGCGCCTCCGCCGATTCTCTGGTCTTGCTCACCCAGTTCGTCGACGGCGGCCATCAGCCGCTGCGCGTCCGCCGGCCTGATTCGGTCTCCGAACGGCCAACCCACCGCGGATACGGTGACGGCGGTGGCCAGTTTTCCGAATTCTCGACGTCTCACGTCACTATCGACTTCCCACGCATACATTCCGAGCGCCATGCCCGGCTGCCTCACTACCTCCGCGCCACTGGGCACAGGACCGTTCGAGGCGATCTCTGCCTGATACCGGGCACATTGTTCACTGTCCAGGTCGCGCAGCATTGTGTCGAGCGCTTCCGCCGAACGGCCCCGTACGGGCTTGTCCCGTGTCGCCTGGTGCCATTTCTTGATGGTCGGAAGCCCGTATCCCGCGCGCTCGGCGAACTCCTCCTGGGTTTCGCGGAGCGCGGCGATACGAAGCGCCTTGACTTCCACGCTCGTCCATCTACTGACGATCATCCCAGCCCCTTGGGTCGCCTAGAGGTATCCGCTATCCGAAGCGTATTCCCTCTGTATCCCTTGCGGCACTCCAACATTGCAGACCGCTACGAAATCCTGGAATCAGCCCCGGCGCCGAGCCGATAAACCAGCCAGCTGTTGTCGCATACCGCGGCCCGACATCCCCGGCGCCGGGTGCTCGCCAAGACCTCAATGGGGAGAGGACCCGCCATGCATGAGCGACCGAGTGCGCCCGGCCGCCCACCGCGTAGTCGTGCCATCGCAGGAGCTGTCGCACTGCTGCACATCGAATTACCCAACCTGCCGCCAGCGGTGACTCCCCGCAGGGCCTTATCTACCGATTTCCCCGGACCGCCTCTTTGCGCGTCACGACAACTACAACCACAGAGGTCTCCGATGACAGAGATCCCCGCCGATATCGCCTCCGAAATTCGGCCCAGCATGTGGGCCAAAGGCTGGCCCCACGAGAAGCCGGAGCGGCCCCTCAGCGTGTCCGAGGCCCACCAGGCGATGCAAGGACACAAAGCGTGCTCGCTGGAGCACTGCCCCCGAAAGGCGGCAGCGCACGCGGCATTGGTCGCCGCGGGACAGCTGTCCCCGGACCTGGGGAGAGACCAATGACCGGCCCGGCCGGCCCGCTCCCACGCGGCTGCGATAGCTCCCCGGAAACCGGTCGACATCGACCCCACGCTGTCGATGTTCGACGACATTCCGGAGGTCGAAGTCCTCGAGGAGGTGGCCGCGGCGCTGCGGTCTCTCGACCACAACGGTGAGGCGGCATGAACTATGCATGAACCGACACCACCCACGGGGGTCCGCACCCCGGTCGGTGTGGACACCACCCGGGCCGGCATCGCCCGCGTTTTGCTCTGCGGGCTGCTCCAGCATGTCGATGACGACCTCGAACCGGCGAAGGTTATGCGGGAGTAGATCAACCGGCTTCCCGGCGGCTCGTATGTGGCGATCACCGCGTTCTGGGACCCCGCCGAGGAGGATCCCGAACTGCATGACCTTGCCCGTCGTGCAGAACAAGCCCACGTCGAAATGGGTTCGGGGTCGGGCTGGTACCGCACCCGCAGCCAGTTGCGGACCTACTTCGACGGTCTGGAACTGCTTGCACCGGGTTGGTGGGACTGGTGGCCGGCCAGCCCCGTGTGGTCGGAGCCGCCCCCCGGAGCGCGGCTCGTGCTGGGCGGCGTCGGATACAAACGGCCACCCCTGCGAGTGCTACATGCCCCAACCGAAGACGACGAATAGCCCACGCCGGCCCCGCAACTGGGGTCGGCGTGACGCTTTCCATCCCAACACCCGATCGGCTCGGAGCAGGCCACGCCGACCGGGACAAGAGACGGCCGGCGTCGGGAGGTGATCGAATCGTCAGGCCATCGGCAACAGAGAAAGGAACATCCACCATGAACCAGAAATTCGAGCGTGCACAGCAGGATCCGGCCTACCTGGCCTGGATAGAGGCCATGGACGACGAACTCGGCCGCTTCCTCGCCGAGGACGCACCCGACCTGGGCGCACTGGCCGACCCCTACACCACGGACGGGCTCGCCGCGTGCGAAGACGTGATCCGGGACCGGTTCGGCAGCGTCCACGCGATCGACGATCCGGGCAACGCGCAGCTGGTGGATCGGTTCACCCGCTTCATTGGTGAAGTGCACCGCCGGGCGACGGAGGGCTGGTGGGTCAACGCCGCTCACATGCGCGAGGGCGGCCCTGTGTGGCCGCAGATCCTGCGCCCGTTCTCTACCTGGGCGCTCGACCCGCGCGAACAGATCGCGGGCGCCTTCATCACGGACCCGCAGCAGCCGACGCAGCTGGTGTGGGTCCTCAACAACATGCTCACCGAGTACACGCGGTGGGTCGGATACGGGCGCCCGACGCCCGAGGAGTACGAGCGCCGCTACCTGGAGGAACTGGTAGCGGAATCCGATGGAAACGAGTTATAGGCGGTAACCATGGGACCGGGGGACAGACCCGATGCGCTCACACCCAGTGAGCAGGAGCGGTATCCGAAGTATGTAGAGGACAAGGTAAAGGCGGGGGAAATCCCGAGGACCCCACTGGGTTGGCGGGAAGCTTCCACGGCATGGCGGACTCGGTATGTGCAGGGCAAGACCTTTGAGAAGGGCCTGGATGTCGTCTTCGGGCTGAGCAAGTCGGGGTGGCAGCGCGAAGTGCCGCGGGTGGTCGACCCCGTGTCGGGTAAAGAGATCCGGGTCGATTTCCACAAGGGCCAGTCCACCTCGGCGGCATTGGCCAAGGAGAACGCCGAAGCGAAGTCCGGTGCACTGAACCGGGATCGTGACGTCGAACAGCTGCGCGGCTATCGGGAACTGCTGCAGCAAGGCGAGACCGTGCGGTTGTTCACCCGTGGTGAACGCGACAAGGAAATGTCGAAGGAAGCGCGCCCTGCTCACGGCGATGAAAGCTCAGTTCCCGCAGACCTTCAAGCATCGCCCGATGAATGAGCGGGTGTACCAGCGGATCATGGAGGCCGGCGCGCGGTCCCTGGAGCGTGAGCGGCGCCAAGCGGTGGAGGCCGATCTCGAACGGCTTCCGGAGCGTGACGCTCGGGCCCTGACTGTTTCCGAGATTGCACGTGAGTATTTTCGGGAGGCACCGACCGCGGGGATCGAGCAGCTGAGGTTCATGGATCGAGAGCTTCGGGAGATGGCGCGCACCCAAGCTGTTGTCGAACGGGACCTGGCGATAGAGGACCGCAAAGGGCTCGGGCTGAGATTCCATGCCGCCCAGGACTTGGAGAAGGCGCATGATGCTCAGCTGCGGCAGCGCGACGATCACCGGCAGAGCGCGGTCGATCGGATCACGTTCGTACTGACCGAGCGTGAGCGCGAGCTGATCGACCGCGGAACTGAGCAGGCGGCCCGCGAACTCCAGGCGCAGCTCGACAGCAACCGCATCAACCTCGAACAGGCTCGGGAGCAGTTCCTCGGGTTGGCCTACGCCATGGGGAGGAACCAGGAATTGGAACGCCGGACCGAACGCGACGCCGCCGCCCGCTCGCTCGAGCCGGCCGAAAAAGTCGTTGAGCAATTGCACGAAAGGGAAGCCATCCGCCTGGAGAAAGACCAGCCGGTGTCACGACAACTCGGGGCGATCGGCGCAGTCGTCGAACATGAGACCGGCCGGCGGCGGCGCGCGGAACTCGCGGACCTGGCCATCGAGGTGAACCGGGAACGGCTCATCGCGGGCGGTATGGACCCGGAGAAGGCAAGGTGGGAGACAATTGTCATCCCCGCGCCGGCGCTCGAGGACTCTGATCGTGGCAAAGATCCGCGGGCCCTCGTCCGTGAGATCGAGCAGCGAACCCGGGAGAACGCGCTGGCACGGGAGCAGGCGATGAATGCGCAGATCGCTGCTCTCGTGGAGAGAGGTGTTCCCGCTGACACGGCCCAGGGGGTGGTCACGGTGCGCCAGGCGTCCCAGGGAAAAGACCACCGGTCCGCCCAGCAACGGGAGGTCGAGCAGGCCGAGGCCCAGCTGAAGGCCCGCGGGATTGCACCGGAGATCGCTCGGGTTGCTGCCGAAGGCCGCTGGCATGAACCACCGGCAGTGCAACGCGCCAACGAGGCTGCTGACGCCCTCGTGCGTCAGCAGGAACTCGACCGCCGCTATGGGAGGGAGCGGTGACTTTCCGGTCGATGACCGGCGGGTCGATCAGCAGGCCGCCTGACATCGGTGCCAGGCTGCTCAACCGGCCGGTCCGGCACCGAGGATCGGGAGGAACCCCCAATCCATGATGCGGGCGGCATCGGCTGCCGCGGCGTCGAGATCGTGGGGTGAGCTGTTGAGGACCACGCCGATCAGCCGCTGCCCGCCCCGGGCGGCTTCGAAGAGCAGGCAGGTACCGGCGGCGTCCGTCGACCCGGTTTTGATTCCGGTGGTGCCGGCGTAATCCCGGAGCAGTCCGTTGGTGTTCTCCCAGACGTGATGATGATTCGCGGGTCCGGCGGGCTGATGATGGACCGGCGCCCTGACGATCTCCCGGAACACCGGGTTCGCCATCGCGTGGCGACCGAGCCGCACCAGTTCCGCGGGCGTGGAGTACGTGGAGTAATCATCGGGGACGGGGAGGCCGCTGGGGTCGGTGAAATGGGTGTTCGGCATCCCCAGCCGCTGCGCGGTGGCATTCATCTTGGCGACGAAAGCCTCCCGGCCGGGTCCGAAGGCGTCGGCCAGGGCGTAGGCGGCATCGCAGCCGGACGGAAGCATCATCGCGTACAACAGCTGGCGAGCGGTGAGCACTTCACCCGGAGCCAGCCCGGCGGTACTTCCGCCGTAGGCCGCCGACGAATCGATGGCGCCCCGCGAGACCGTGACCGGGCGCTCGAGATCGCCCGATTCGAGTACCACCACCGCCGTCATGACCTTGGCGATACTGGCGATGGGGAGTCGGGTATCCGGCTGCCGGGACCAGACGATCAGCCCGGTGTTGGCCTCGGCCAGCGCGGCCGCCGGCGCCCGCACTCCGTCCGGCTGGAGGGTCAGTGGGAAGGGGAGCTGAGCCGAGATGCCCGAGACCGGGGCGGCCGCGGCGGTGGGAGCGAAGACGACGGCTACTCCGGCAATGGCCGCCAGCAGCACACGGGCAAAGGTTCGCATCGCCATATTGTGTAGTCCGACCTGGTCGAACAGTGGGATTTCCGGCCGGAGGCGTCGGACGCCCGGAGGCGGTCGCCGCACCGGATCCCTGCCGTTCCGGCCCGGGCGACGATGAGTTTCACTGCCAGATCCGGTCCCTATGGGCAGACGCGACCACCCGGTACCCGAGGAGACATCATGACGGCCACCTACACCTTCGACGTGTTTTCCAGTCTCGACGGCTTCGGCGCCGCCGGCGGTGACTGGACCGGTTACTGGGGTAAGCAGGGCCCCGAACTGCTGGACCACCGCTTCGCCCTGTACGAAGGCGAGCAGCGGATGGTTTTCGGGGCCACGACGTATCGGGCGTTCGCGCAGATGCTGGCCGAGAGCACCGCGGATTCCGAGGTGCGCGACCCGTGGGTCACCCGGATGCGGAATCTGCCGGCGACAGTGGTGTCGACCACCCTGTCCGGCCCCCTCGACTGGCCGGACGCGACCGTGGCGAAGGGCGACGCCGTCGATATCGTCGCGCGGCTCAAAAGGGAGTCCGATGTGCCGTTGCGCTCGCACGGCAGCCTGTCGATGAACCGGGCGCTGATGGCCGCCGGCCTGGTCGACCGGGTCCAGGTGACGCTGTTCCCGGTGATCACCGGCCGTACCGGTCTCGAGCCCATTTTCGGGGGCGCGGCCGATTTCGACCTCGAACTACTCGAGCACCGGACATTGGACGGCAATATCCAAGAGCTCGTCTACCGGCCGGCCCTGCACAGCTGAGTCCGCCGCCGGCCCCTCAGCGTCGTACGGGTTCGTCGATCAGTTCGGACGGAGCCTCCCCCGAGGCGGACGCGGCCACCGCGGCCAGCTCTTCGCCGACCGATTCGCGGTCACTGTCCCCGGCCGCCTTCTCCGGCCGGCCGCTGTCGGTGAAGAGCGAGAAGATCGCACCCAGTACGCAGCAGATCAACGCGAAGGTGAAGGCGGCGGTGAGACCGTCGGAGAACGGATCACTGATCAGATGCGGGAAGAACTCCAGCCCGGTCAGGTGATCGATACTGGATTGCGAAAGTCCCTGCAGCGCGTCGCCGCCGACCTGCTGGATCGGGTTGTAGCCGAGGAACGCCGCGAACAGAATGGCGACCGTGGGCAGCTGAGACATGGTCTGGGCTGAGCCCTCCGCCATCCCGCCCGTGGTCAGGCCGTCGAACATCGCCGACGGAAGATGCGCGCTCAGCCCGGCGATCATCAGCGAGAAGAACAGGCCGATCGAAAGCACCTGCGCGGCGTTCTGGAAGGTCGTCATCATGCCCGCACCCGATCCGCGGGAGGTGATCGGCAGCGAGTTCATCACCAGCG
This sequence comes from Nocardia sp. NPDC024068, assembly GCF_040638875.1. Classification (NCBI taxonomy): domain Bacteria; kingdom Bacillati; phylum Actinomycetota; class Actinomycetes; order Mycobacteriales; family Nocardiaceae; genus Nocardia; species Nocardia sp. NPDC024068. The sequence continues at coordinate 47,800 of NZ_JBEZYU010000001.1, forward strand.
CGCGGTTCGGTGAGGAGAACAGGCCCATACCGATACCGTTGACCAGCAGGATGAGCGCGAATACCCAGTAGTCGAAGTCGACCGGCAGGGCGATCAGGGCGGCGAAGGTCGCCGCGGTGATGAACAATCCGCTGGTCGTGAACCTCTTGGCGCCGAGCCTGTCCGACAGCGCCCCCGAGAGTGGGGCGCTCAGCAGGAAGCCGACCGTCATGGGCAGCATGTAGATTCCCGCCCACAGCGGGGTCCGGGAGTAGTCGTAGCCGTGCTGCGGCAGCCAGATGCCCTGTAACCAGATGATCAGGATGAACTGCAGGCCACCGCGGCCGATCGACCCCATCAGGTTGGCCGCGTTGCCGAACGCGAACGAGCGGTTCCGGAACAACGACAACTCGAACAGTGGACTCTCGACCTTTGTTTCGATGTAGACGAAAGCACCCAATACGGCCAGACCACCGATCATCGCGGTCAGCACCCAGGGGTTGGACCAGCCCATATCGGAGCTGCCGTAGGGCTGGATGCCATAGGTGATGCCGACCAGGATCGCGACGAGGCCGACAGCGAACGTCACATTGCCCCACCAGTCCATCTTCGCCCGCTTGCGAACCCCGGTATCACGGAGTTTCAGGTAGGCCCACACGGTGCCGACCACCCCGAACGGCACGGATACCAGGAAGATGTAGTGCCACTGGATCGGTGCCAGGACACCGCCCACGAGCAGGCCCAGGAACGAGCCGGCGATGGCCGCGACACCGTTGATCCCCATGGCGAGTCCGCGCTGGTGGGAGGGAAACGCGTCGGTGAGAATGGCGGAGCTGTTGGCCATGAGGAAGGCGCCGCCCACACCCTGCACGACCCGCCAGGCGATCAGCCATATCGCCGCTTCGGCGCCGTCGAACCAGGTTATCGCCAGGAAAACGGAAGAAACGGTGAAGATCGCGAAGCCCATGTTGTACATCCGGGCGCGGCCGAACATATCTCCCAGACGACCGAAACTGACCACCAGCACGGCGGTGACGACCAGGAATCCCATCATCATCCACAGCAGATAGCTGGTGTTCCCGGACTCCAGCGGGTTGAGGCCGATGCCCTTGAAGATATCGGGCAGTGCGATCAGCACGATGGACGAGTTGATCGTGGCGATGAGCATGCCGAGAGTGGTGTTGGACAGCGCGATCCACTTGTAATGCGGTCCGAGATCCGCCGAATCCGCGGGGTGTTCTCCGGTCGTGAGCGTGGTCATGAATAGTTCCTCTGAACAGGTGGTCCGGGCAGAAGCCACAGCGCGAGACGCGGCGGTGCGTCGCGCCGGGCTAGGTCATCCCGAGTGCGTCGGCCAGGAGCGTGACGCCCCGGCCGACCGTCACGCGATCGTCCGGGTCCAGGCCGTCGAGGGCCTCGGCGAGCAGTTGCGCGCGCCTGGTCCGCGAATCGGCGATCAGGCCGGTCCCGGCCGGTGTCGGATTCAGCAGGCGAGCGCGGCCGTCGGCGGGGTCGGGGGTTCGCTCGACGAACCCGCGGTCCTCGAGGGCCGCGACGATCCGCGACATCGTCGGCGCGGAGACCGATTCCCGCTCGGCCAGCGTGGACAGCCGGATCGGGGCGTGGCTGATGATGGTCCACAGCGCCGAGGCGAGCCCCGCGCTGAGATTCCGGCTCTGACCACGGGTGCGCAGCGTCCGGTTTATCCGGGTGAGTAGGTGATACAGGTTCGCGACCTCGGCGGGAGTCCCGGGCTCATCGGCTGCGGATATGCCCTCCATCGCGCCCAGCTTTCCCGTGTTCCGTCGTCGGTGGTCAACATCTACACCGGTAGATTAGTTGCTTCCGCTAAGTAACCTTAGCGCACCGAATGGCGCCGCGCAGCTCGGGGTGGCGCTGTCCGCAGTCCCGGATCGGATCACCGAAGCCCGCGGCGAGAGTCGAGGGCAGCGACCAACCGTCGTACCGCAATCGCGGCCGGATCGCCGCTTCTCATTCGGATGATTGCCGCCGCAGGCGATCCCGTGGATTTCGGAATCCCGTCCGGGGAAGTCAGGCCGGAGCGAGGAAGAGCTGGTCCAGGTCCTCCTGGGTCAGCGACTCGCGGTCGGCTTCGCCGTCCTCGTCGAGGCATTCCCGCAACCCGGTGGCGATGATTTCGAATCCGGCCCGGTCGGCTTCCGGAGCGGTCGGCGAGCCACGGTCGAAATACCCGCGCGAAATCACGGAAAGCGCGGCGCGGGAATCTAGACTCGGGCGGAAGCAAGTGTGTTGCGCGTGGGATTTCAGATCTATTCGACATCTCCGCGGTCCGGATCCGGATCGGACCGCCACATTCGAAAGCTGGTCACCCGTGTTGGATACCGTGTGGGAATTACTGTGGTACACCCTGGTCGTATTCGCGTTCATCGCGTATCTGATCGTGCTTTTCCATGTCATCGCGGATCTGTTCCGCGACCGGAGCATGTCCGGAATAACCAAAATCCTGTGGATCATCTTTTTGATCGTGGTGCCCTACGTCGCCGCTTTCATCTACGTCATCGTGCGGGGACGCGGAATGGCGGAACGCCAACTGGCCGCACACGCCGCCGCCCAGCGGGCGACCGACGACTACATCCGGCAGGTGGCCGGGAAGTCCTCCGCCGATCAGATCGCCGATGCGAAAGCCCTGCTCGACGCGGGCACCATCGACCGGACCGAATTCGAGGCCCTCAAGGCGAAAGCGCTGGGCTGAGAACAGGGCGAAGACCCCGGGCCGAAAGCATCCGGCACCGAGTGGCCGACGGGCCGGATGCACCGCCCGGGCGGGTTCAGAAACCCCCGCCGTCGAACCCGCCGCCGTCGAACCCACCCCAGTCGCCGCCCGAATCGCCCTGGCCTCCGGGGTCGAAGCCGGATCCACCGTCACCGCCCGACAGGCCGTCCTGATAGCCCTCGCCGTACCCCGTTTCGAAACCCTGCGCGCCGTAGCCGACACCGGCCATACCCGAGAACAGCGAGGTGAACAGCAACACCGAACCCACACCCCAGGCGCCGCTGACCAGTGCCGGTTTCCACCAGGGTTCGGAGTACCAGCCCGCGGGCACGGGGCGGCCGGCGACCCGCCCGCCGGGATAGTAGTTCGGTGTCGCCGGGGAGGGCCCCGGGGCGGCGGTGATCCGCCGGTTCTCGAAATCGACCACGCGTTCTTCGCTCACCGCGCCGGCGGTCTCCCGCCCGTCGAGTTCCGGGACGGGCGGTCCGGGGTCCATACCCATCGCGGTGCGGGCGGCGCGGATGTAATAGAGACCCTCGACCGCGGTCTGCCCGGCCAGCGCGGCCTGACGGGCGCTGCGGGCCAGATCGAGCTGGGAACCGGCGGCCGTATACCGCTCCGCCGCGTCGGCGAGCGCCTGTCGCGAGGCATCGTCGGTGCCGGTCAAGTTGTAGATCTGGCCGCCCAGGCGTTCGTTGGTCCGGCGGGCGTCCGCCAGCGCGTCGGCGAGTTCGACCGCGGCACGCTCCCTGTTCTTACGGGACCGCCACACCACGTAGGCCGCGGCGAGGACGACGATCACGGCGATCAGTAGCCACTCCATATTTCGCACTCCTTCGGTCCGCGGAGCACAGTGCGACCAGCCTACTCGGCGGCGACGGCCCGGTCCGGGCGGGAAGTCTCCCGCCCCGAGGGCGGCAAGGAGGGCCGTACTCCGGCAGCCGCGGCCGAGGCCTCAGACTGGCCGGTGATGAAACTGCCCGAACTTCCCGACCTGCCGATCCGTCCCGTTCTCGGCCATGTTGCCGCGACCCTGGCCGAACACGGAACCGCTGTGCTGGTCGCACCGCCGGGGACCGGAAAGACGACCCTGGTGCCGCTGGCGCTGGCGGCCGCTGTCCCGGGCCGGGTGCTGGTGGCCGAGCCCCGCCGGCTGGCGGCCCGGGCCGCCGCCGCCCGGATGGCCGCGCTGCTGGGCGAGGCGGTGGGCGGAACCGTCGGCTACTCGGTCCGCGGGGATCGGCGGGTAGGTCCGCAGACCCGGATCGAGGTCGTAACGTCGGGATTGCTGGTACGACGGCTCCAGGACGACCCCGAACTGGCGGGGACCGAGGTGGTCCTGCTCGACGAATGTCACGAGCGGCATCTCGACGCGGACCTGCTGCTGGCGTTGCTGCTCGACGCCCGGGCCGGAATCCGGCCGGATCTGCGGGTGCTGGCCACCTCGGCGACCGTGGCGGCGGACCGGCTGTCGGCACTGCTGGGAGGCGGTCACCCGGCGCCGGTGATACAGGTCCGGGCGCGCACCCATCCGGTGGCGACGACCTATCTCCCGCCGCTGCCGAGGGAGCGGATCGAGGCGCAGGTCGCTCGGGCCACCCGCGCCGCCCTCGCCGGTACCGACGGCGACATACTCGTCTTCCTCCCCGGCGCGGCCGAAATCCGGCGGACGGCGGCGGCGCTCGCCGAGCTGGACGGCGTGGATCTGGTCCCGCTGCACGGCAGGCTCTCCGCGGCGCGGCAGAACACGGCCCTGGAACCCGGCCCCCGGCGGCGAGTGGTGCTGTCCACCGCCGTGGCGGAATCGAGCCTGACGGTGCCGGGGGTGCGGGCGGTGGTGGATTCCGGCCTGGCCCGGGTGCCGCATATCGACCGTGCCCGGGGGTTGTCCGGGCTCGCGACGGTCCGGGTCTCGGCGGCCGTGGCCGAGCAGCGGGCCGGGCGGGCCGGGCGTGAGGCTCCGGGCCGGGTGTGGCGGTGCTGGCCGGAGTACGAGCACAGCACGCTGCCCGCCTATCCGGAGCCGGAGATCCGGACCGCGGACCTGACCCGGCTGGCAGTGGAACTGGCGTGCTGGGGCACCCCTGATGGACACGGCCTCGCCTGGTGGGACGCCCCGCCGCCCGGTGGCCTGGCGGCAGGCCGGGAGGTACTGCGCACGCTGGGCGCCGTGACCGCGGACGGCGCGGTGACCGATCGCGGGCGGCGCATCGCCCGGATCGGGCTGCATCCCCGGCTGGCGCGCGCCTTGCTGGACGGGGCGGCCGTGGTCGGCGCACGGGCGGCCGCGGAAGTGGTCACCGTCCTCGACGACGACACCCATTTCTCCGGTATCGATCTCACGGCCGGCCTGCGGGCGCTGCGGCGCGAGCAGCCGGCTCGCTGGCGGCGCGAGGTCGAGCGGCTGGCCGGGTCGGCCCGGGGATCCGACGGCGGCGACGATCCGGCTTTCGTTGTCGCACTGGCCCATCCGGAGCGGCTGGCCCGCCGTCGCGGTCCGGGTTCGGCCAGCTATCTCATGGCCGGCGGCACGGCGGTCACCCTGCCTCCCGGTTCCGGAACCGGTGATCCGGAGTGGCTGGCAGTCGGCGTCGCGACCCGCGACCCGGGCCGCGCCGAGGGATACATCCGGCTGGCCGCGGCCGCCGACGAACAGTTGGCCCGCCGGGCCGCGGCGAACCTGCTGACCACCGCCGACGAAATCGAGTGGATCGACGGCGAGGTGGTCGCCCGGCGAATCGAGCGGCTGGGTGCGATCACCCTGTCGGAGAAACCGATTCCCGAACCCGATCGCCGGTTGCTCGCCGCGGCGGTGCGCCGGGGGCTCGACTCGACCGGCCTCGGGCTGCTGTCGTGGGATTCCGGGGCGATCGCCTTACGCCGGCGCCTCGGCTTCCTGCACCGGACGCTCGGCGCACCCTGGCCCGCGGTGGACGACGAGTCACTGCTCGCCACCGCCGACACCTGGCTCGGCCCCGAACTCGCCACTGCCCGCCGCCGCGCCGATCTCGGACGCATCGACACCGGCCAGGCATTGCTCCGGCTGCTGCCCTGGCCGGATGCCGCCCGGTTGGACGAACTGGCACCCGAGCGGCTGGAGGTCCCGTCCGGGAGCCGGGCCCGCCTCGACTACGCCGCCGATCCGCCCGTGCTCGCGGTCAAGGTGCAGGAAATCTTCGGCTGGACGGATACCCCGCGGCTGGCCGACGGCCGCGTCCCGGTCGTACTGCACCTGCTCTCGCCCGCGCAGCGCCCGGTGGCGGTCACGTCGGATCTCACATCCTTCTGGCAGACCGGCTGGCCCCGGGTCCGCGCCGACCTGCGCGGCCGCTACCCCAAACACGCCTGGCCGGAGGATCCCACCACCGTGCCCGCCCACCGCGGCACCGCTCGCAACGCCGCCCGCGAACGGCGCGGACCCCGGCCGTGACGTCATATCCGTGAACCGGCCGACCTGCCGAGCCCATCGGGATAATTGCGGAGTCGTTGCCGGATCGCGCAGACTCGATACCGGGCGACGTCCGGCCCAGCTCGCACCGGGAGGTCAGGGTGACGATGTATCGCACGCTCACGCTCGTCGCAGCCGCGTTGCTCGCCGTGGTGGGCTGCGATGACGATACCGGCCCCCGGACCGACGGTGCACCGTCATCGGCGGCCCCCGGCCCGCCACCGGAGTTCTGGTCCGCTCCCGCGGACACCCCGGAGCAGCAGGCGGCCGTCGCCCAGGCGACCCGCGAGGTCGACATCTGCGCACTGCTCCCCCGCGATACTCTCGATGACCTGGATCTCGGCGATATCCGCAGTGTGACGGTCGGACTCAATTCGTGCCGGGCCGTGCTGGGCGACGAGGGGGCGAGCGACACCACCACCCTGACCTGGCAGGCGACTCTGCTGCCCGGACTCACCCCGAGCCGTGGCATCAGCAAACAGCTGGGTGATGTGAACGTGCTGCTGGTTCCCGGCCGTGAGGGCGATCCGCGCGCCTGCGGCGCGACCGCCCGGTTCCCGGCGGGCGCCGCGTTCTACCTCGGACTCTCGGTCCCGAATCGCGATTCCTGCGCGGTCGCCGACGGTTTGCTGCCCGGGATGATCGACCGCTGGCGGCAGTCGCCCCCACAGGGCACATCACCCGATACCGTCGATACGGTGCTGCTCGGCGCCGACCCGTGCGCGGTCCGCGCGAAACTGACCGGTACCGCCGATACCGATGAGCGCCGGCTGAACCAGTGCCTGTTCCGGTACCGGGACGAGACCGTCACGGTGGTCTACGAGTACCGCGTTCCCGATCAGGTTCCGGCGCGCAGCACCGAGGAGAATATCGACGGCCGCACCGTGCACCGCTCTACTTCGCTCTACGACAGCAGTATCCCGATCTACTCCACCATCGTCGGACCCGAATTACCTCCCGGCAGTACCGCTTTCACCGCTCGCGTCCCGGTTGCCGAGGTCACCTCGGCCACCGACGACGTCGCCCGGCAGGTGATGTCGCAGGTGCTGACGCTCTTCCCGCAGTGAGCGTGTCCGGCGGCGTGGTCAGTAACGCTCGTTCAAGTACGCGAGCATCTCATCGTGCAGCAGGCCGTTCGAGGCGGCCGCGTTCCCGCTGAGAGGGCCCGGGTTACCGTCGAGACCGGTGAACGCGCCACCGGCCTCCGTGACGATCACGGCGTTGGCGGCCATATCACCCGGAGAGACCGCCGGGTCGGCGCAGAGGTCGACCACACCCTCGGCCACCATCATGTAGGGCCAGAAATCGCCGTACCCACGCGTGCGCCACACCGCACGGGACAGCGCCAGGAAACCGTTCAGGCGTCCCTGTTCCTCCCAGCCGATGAGGGTCGAGTAGGCCAGAGAAGCGTCGGGTAGCTTCGAGACCCCTGATACGCGCAGACGGGAGGCCGAGGACAGACTTCGGCCGGTGAAGGCGCCGTGACCCGTCGCGGCCCACCAGCGACGGCCGAGCGCGGGAGCGGAGACGATGCCGAGGACCGGCCGGTAACCATCCTCCGATGCCTCCAGCAGGGAGAGCTGTGTGGCCCACACCGGCACCCCGCGCGCAAAGTTCTCGAGCCCGTCGATCGCGTCGACCACCCAGCAGCGCGGCCCGGTGCCCTCCAGTCCCTCGCCCTCACTGAGAGCCGCATCGCGGGGACGAGCGCGCTGGAGCTGACCACGGATGACCTTCTCCACCCCGGTCTCGGCCTCCCGCAGCAGCGCCATATCCGGTCTCGTGTCGACCACGGGTCCGAGGGCCTTGAAGCGGTCCATACTCGCCGCGTCGGCGGTATCGGCGATGACATGCGCGAAGCGGAGGTCGTCCAGGTGGTCCTGCATGCAACGAAACTATCCTCAGCACAACGGCAGTGCCATCGATCCGCGCGTAAGGGCCGGCCGTGCAGTGGTCAGCGCAGTACGCAGCGGAACCCGATATGACTCATCCCCGTATCGACCATCTGCGGCCGGCGGGCCGACGGCCGGTACCGCATGCAGTAGCTGTCCGCGCACAGGAACGACCCGCCCTTGACCACTCGACGCGGGATGGCGAACTGCGGCTGGGAGCGGTCGTAGGACCCCTCCGCGCAGCACGGTGTGGTGGCCCGGTCCTCACCGTAATAGTCGGTGGTCCACTCCCAGACGTTTCCGGCCATATCGAACAGCCCGTAACCGTTGGCCGGGAAGCTGCCCACCGGGGTCGTCTGCCCGTATCCGGTATCCGGGAGGTACGGGAATTCGCCGTGCCAGTAGTTGGCCAGCTTCCGGCCCGCCGGTTCGGGCTCGTCACCCCAGGTGTAGGTGGCGCGGTCGAGCCCACCCCGGGCCGCCACCTCCCACTCGGTTTCGGTCGGCAAGGCCAGTCCCGCCCAGTCCGCGTAGGCCTCGGCGTCCTCGAACGCGATATGCACCACGGGATGGTTCTCGCGGTTGCGCAGCGACGAGCGCGGTCCGCGGGGGTGGTTCCAGCACGCACCCGGCGTCCATGTCCACCATTGACTCAGATGTTTCAGGTCCACCGGTCCCGCCGTACGGTGGAACACCATCGAACCCGGTTGCAGATTCTCCGGCGGTGCACCCGGATAATCAGCGGGATTCAGCGGTCGCTCGGCAACCGTGAGGTAGCCGGTGGCAGCGACGAATTCGGCGAACCGGCCGTTGGTCACCGGATATTTCTGCACCCAGAAGCCACGAGTGGCGACTTCCTTGGCCGGCCCTTCCTCCGGGTATTCGTTATCCGCGCCGACGGTTGTCGCCCGGGCCGGGATCCAGACCGAATCCGCGTCGACTGCGAGTTCGGATATGCGAGTGTCAGTCACCGAAAACCGTGGTCCAATCGTTTTTGATACCGGCCACGGTCCAGCCCGCGGCGGCGGCCCGGTCCAATGCTTTCTCCGCACCCGCGGTGTAGTCGAATTCGCGTTCCGCGTCATCGTGCAGCACCAGCAGTTGCATCGAGGGATGATCGGACGCGGCGGTGAACTCCAGCATCTCGATATCGCCGTTCGAATTACCGGCCGCGAAGATCGGCCGTCGCCCGATCCGGCTCCACAGCCGGACGGGTTTGCCGGCTCCGTCGTCGACGAACTCCATTTCGGCGGTCGTGTAGACGTCCGTGTTCTCGTAGACGAGACCCACGGTGCTGCCGACCACCCGTTCCGGTGGGATCCCGTACATCGGCCCGGAGACGGGCCGCATGAAATCGCGGCCACCGCCGGAGACGATGTAGCAGGTGAACCCGCTGGATTCCAGATACCGCAGCAATTCGATCATCGGCACGTACCCGCATGCCGTGTAGGGCCGCCCGAGTGTCGGATGCCGGGCCTCGTCGAAGAACGCCGCGACCTCGGCGGCGTGCCGTTCCACCGTGATCGCCTGGTGCGCGGCCAGGATCGCGGCCAGCAGCGGCTGGAGATCGCTGTCGTCACCCTGGTAGTGCTTGGTCACCGCGTCGCCCAGCCAGGTCAGGTCCCCGGTGTAGGCGGCCCGGTAGGGCTGTTTATCCCGTAACGACGGGTCGGCCTCGGCCTGTTCCTTGAAGCGTCGCAGCAGAAAGTCCAGCTGGATGTACATCGGTTTCTCACACCACAGCGTGCCGTCGTTGTCGAAAACGGCTACGCGGGCATCCGGCTCGACATAATCCGGGCCGTCGGTGGTGACCCGGCCGACGAAGTCGACGATCGCCGACTTCGTCCGGCCGTCGGTCCAGGTATCGAGCACGGCTCAGTCCTTGGCCAGGAACTTCTCGAGCTTCTCGACCGCGTGGTCGATATTGAAGCTGGCGGGTTCGTGCCGTGGTGGGAACTCCCGGAATGTCTCCAGGAACTGCGATGCCATCGCGGTCATATAGAAGATGAAGTAATCGTGGCGGAGCAGCCACTCGTAGTAGGTGTTCGAGGTGATATCGGCGAACTCGAACGGATCGGTGCGCAGATTGTAGAGCTTGGGCAGCCGCAGATGGACGAACGGTTCGGCCCATACCTGCAAGGTACCCGGGCACCGCTGCTCCAGGAAGACCGCTTTCCAGTTCTCGAACCGCATGGCGATCAGGTCGCCGTCGTCGGAGAAATAGAAGAAACCGCGCCGCGGGCTCGTCTCGACTTCGCCGGTGAGATACGGCAGTAGATTGAAACCGTCTATATGGACCTTGTACTCGGTTTTACCATCGGCACCGGCGACGTGACCCTTCTTCAGCTTCCCGACGATATCCGGTTCGCCCGCGGCGGCCAGCAGCGTCGGCAGCCAATCGTGGTGCTGGATGATGTCGTTGGACACCGAGCCGGCCTCGATCTTCCCCGGCCAGCGGATCAACTCCGGGACCCGGAACGCGCCCTCCCAGTTGGTGTCCTTCTCACTGCGGAACGGTGTCATACCGCCGTCCGGCCAGGTATTGCGGTGCGGGCCGTTATCGGTGGAGTAGATGACGATGGTGTCCTCGGCGATACCGAGTTCGTCGAGCACATCGAGCACGGTCCCGACATTGTTGTCGTGATCGATCATGGCGTCGTGGTAGGACGACTGCCACAGCCCGGCCTGGCCGCGACTCTCGGGCTTCACGTGGGTGTAGAGGTGCATATGGGTGAAGTTGCACCAGACGAAGAACGGATTACCTTCGGCATGCTGGCGCTTGATGTAATCGACGGTGGCGTCGGCGATATCGTCGTCGATGGTCTCCATACGTTTCGCATTCAGCGGACCGGTGTCCACGATGGTCTGCTTGCCGACCGGCCCGAACTTGGGGTCGTCGGGTTCGGTGGAGACCTCGGCGGTCGCCTTGCACCGGAGCACACCGCGGGGCAGAGCGAATTCGTGCAGCCGCGGGAAACGGTCGGCGTGCGGGTAATCGTAGCTTTCGGGTTCCTCTTCGGCGTTGAGGTGATAGAGGTTGCCGAAGAACTCGTCGAAGCCGTGCACGGTCGGCAGGTACTTGTTCAGATCCCCGAAGTGATTCTTGCCGAACTGGCCCGTCGCGTATCCGAGCGGCTTCAGCAGTTCGGCGATGGTCGGGTCTTCGGCGACCCAGCCGATATCGGCGCCCGGCACACCGACCTTGCTCATACCGGTGCGGTACACACTCTGTCCGCTGATGAACGCGGCCCGGCCCGCGGTGCAGCTCTGCTCGCCATAGGAATCGGTGAACCGCATTCCTTCGTCGGCGATCCGATCGATATTCGGGGTGCGATAGCCCATCAGACCGTCGCTGTAGCAACTCAGGTTGGTGATTCCGATGTCATCGCCCCAGATGACGAGAATATTCGGCTTTCCATCAGGCATATCGGCATCCCTCGGTTGTCGCGAACTGCACAGCGTGGAATATCGACCGTCGACCGCGGCAGCGGTTCTACCGCCCGCCCCCGGGATGAGCCTGCGCGGGGGGCTTCCGGGCGTTGGCCAGCGTACCCGGCCATCGGCTCCTTCCGAGCCTTCGTCCGGGGGCGTGTTCCGGTGAGGGACCGGGCCGGCCGCATGTCCCGCCCGGCGGCACGAGATATCTGGTCCAATGGCCTGATGACGTATCGCATTTCGAAAGGAACCATGACGTCGAGGACGTGGCGGGCCGCCGGAGCGGCCGGGGTGGCGGTGGCGGCCCTGGCGGCAGTGATGATCCCCGCGGCGACCAGCGCGGCCGCGCCGGCGCCGTGTTCCGCGGAGACCCTGAACATCGGCACCCGTGAACGGCCGACGGACTCCCCGGGTCAGGGCCGGCTGGAGATCGTCCTCACCAACACCTCCGCACAGAGCTGCGCGGTGCAGGGATACCTCGGGGTGGACCTGGCGGGCCCCGACGATCCGGCCTTCGGCCCGACCTATTCGCTGCCCCGCCAGGAAGTGGGTTTCGCACCGGTGGTGGTGGAACCGGGCTCCGCGGTGAGCAGCGATCTCACCTACCTCCCGGGAGGTCCCGGCGGCTGGGTCCCGGCGACGATAGTCGTCACCCCGCCGGATACCACCACCCAGTTGCAGGCGCCGTGGCCGTCGGGGGCGAGCGTGCAGCGTCAGGACGGTGCCACCCATCCGGGGACCTACATCGGTCCGCTGCGACCCACGTCCTGACACCAGCGACTGCCGCGCCGGCAAGGTCGGCGCGGCGGTGGGTCGCGGGATGTCCGGCGGCACCGACTCGCCTCACCGGAGATCGCACTCGGCGCGCGTAGGGTCGCGCCATGGCGACTGTCGCTGAGCATATGATCTCCGCGTTGCAGGTCAGCGGTGTCAGCCGTATCTACGGGTTGCCCGGTGACAGCCTGAACGGGTTCACCGATGCGATCCGGCGAGCGGACGGCATCACCTGGGAGCATGTACGGCACGAGGAGGCCGCCGCGTTCGCCGCGGCCGCGGACGCCGCGCTGACCGGCCGTCTGGCCGTCTGCGCCGGCAGTTGCGGGCCCGGCAATCTGCATCTCGTCAACGGCCTCTTCGACGCGCAGCGGACGCGGGTCCCGGTGCTGGCCGTCGCCGCGCATATCCCGATCGCCGAGATCGGATCCGGATACTTTCAGGAGACCCACCCCGAACAGTTGTTCCGCGAGTGCAGCGTGTACTGCGAACTCATCAGCAGCGCGCAATCGGCACCGCGGGTCCTGGAGATGGCGATGCGGGCGGCGATCGAGGAAAACGGGGTCGCCGTCGTAGTGGTACCCGGTGAGGTGTTCCAGAGCCGCCTGTCCGGCGAACGGTGGAGCGGCCGGCCGGTACTACCATCCCGGTCGGTGCGGCGGCCGGACGATTCCACGCTGCGCCGCGCCGCGGATATCCTGAATGCCGGGTCACGGGTGACGATTCTCGGCGGGGCCGGCACCGCCGGCGCCCACACCGAGGTCATGGCTCTGGCCGATACTCTGCAATCGCCGATCGTGCACGCGTTTCGCGGCAAGGAACATCTGGAGTACGACAACCCGTACGACGTGGGGATGACGGGCCTGCTCGGCTACGCCTCCGGATACAAGGCGATCAAAGAAGCCGATGTGCTGCTGATGCTGGGCACCGATTTTCCGTATACCCAGTTCTATCCCGAGGACGCGGCGGTCATCCAGGTCGATATCCGCGGCAGCCACCTCGGCCGGCGCACTCCGATCGACGTGGGCATGGTCGGCAGTGTGCGGGACACGATCGACGCGCTGCTGCCGATGCTGACGGGGAAGACCGACCGGACACACCTGGACCGGTCGCTGCGGCATTACGGGCGCACCCGCAAATCGCTGGACGCACTGGCGGTCAACGACCAGGACCGCACGCCCATCCGGCCCGAATACGTGGCCGGCGTGGTGAATCGGCTCGCCGACGACGACACCGTCTTCACTTTCGACGTCGGTACGCCGACGATCTGGGCCGCGCGCTACCTGACCATGAACGGGCGGCGACGCCTCACCGGCTCGTTCACCCACGGCACGATGGCCGCCGCGGTGCCGCATGCGATCGGCGCGCAGACGGCACACCCGGGCCGTCAGGTGATCGCCCTCGCCGGTGACGGTGGATTGACCATGCTGTTCGGCGAGCTGATCACCCTGGTGCAGAGAGGTCTGCCGGTCAAGGTGATCGTGTTCAGCAATTCGTCGCTGAACTTCGTGGAGCTGGAGATGAAGGCGGCCGGGGTGGTGAACTTCGGCACCGATCTGAAAAACCCCGATTTCGGCGCCGTCGCCCGGGCAATGGGCATCCGGGGCCTCCGCGTGGAACGGCCCGGTGACCTGGAGCCGGCCGTCGCGGAAGCCTTGGCGCACGAGGGTCCCGCGCTGGTCGATGTGGTCGTGGCACGGCAGGAGATGACGATTCCACCGGCCATCACGGCCGAACAGGCCAGGGGTTTCAGCCTCTACGCCATCCGCACCATCCTCGCCGGCCGCGCCGACGAACTCCTCGACCTGGTCACCACCAACGTCGCCCGGCGCATTCTGGACTAGAGCCCTACTTGGCGTCCCCGTACGAATCCACCACTGCGGTGGTGAACGGAAACCGCACCGGTGTCGGCCCGAACACGTGCTCGCCCGCGGTATCGGCGGCCGCCGCGATCATTTCGGTGACCAGCGGCGCCTCGGCCGCCGGACAGTGCACGATCACCTCGTCATGCTGGAAGAAGACCAGCTCGGCGCGGAGCCCGGCACGAAATATCGCATGCCGCAGGCCCGCCAGCACCAGGAGCGCCCAGTCGGCGGCGCTGCCCTGTACCACGAAGTTACGAGTGAACCGGCCGCGGGCACGGGCCGCCGCGGTGCTCCCGTACGCTTTGGAGTTCTCCCGGGACAGGTCCTCCTCGTCCGGCGACCCGGCCGATGCCGCCGGGCACGTCCGGCCCAGCCAGGTGCGTACCAGCCGGCCCTCCGCGCCGGCGCGCGCCGCCTCGTCGACATAGGCCACCGCGGCCGGATAACGCCGGCGGAGAGCGGCCAGGTGGGTCAGGGCATCGCCGGAGGTCTGACCGTAGATCGCGCCGAGTAGGGCGAGTTTGGCCTGCGCGCGATCGCCACCGAAACCACGGAACGCCAGATCCGCGTACAGATCCGCACCCCGGCCGGCCACCTCCATCAACCCCGGATCACGCGAAACGGCGGCCAGTATCCGCGGCTCCATCTGGTCGGCGTCCGCGACCACCAGGCACCAGCCCGGATCGGCGCGGATCGCCCGGCGTATCACCTTCGGGATCTGGAGGGCGCCACCCCCATTGGTGGTCCAGCGGCCGGAAACGGTACCGCCGGGGAAATACTCGGGACGGAAACGACCGCCGTGTACCCACTGTTCGAGCCAGGACCAGCCGTACGCGGTGTACAGGCGGTACAGCGATTTGTAGGCCAGCAACGGCGCCACCGCGGGATGATCGATTCGCTGGAGCTCCCATTTCCGGGTGGAGGACAACTCGATTCCGGCGCGTGCGAAGGCTCTGACGATATCGTTGGGCAGATCCGGGCGGACCCGCGCCCCGTCGCCGAACGCCCGCGACACCTGATCGGCCAGCTCCGCCAGCCGGGCCGGTTCCGCCCCACCCGGAAAGCGCTCACCCAGCATCGTGTCCAGTAATTCGCGGTGGACATCCGCGCGCCACGGGAGCCCGTAGCGCGACATCTCCACGGCGACCAGCATGCCCGCCGATTCGGCGGCGAGCAGCAGCCGCATCCGCTCCGGATACGCGGTGGCCGCCGTCCGGGCGAGCTGTCCCGCATACACTTCCAGCAGGGCCGTGAATTCGTCGGTGCCGGGTGGCAGCGGTACCGGCCCGGATTCGAACAGCGACGGCTGGACCTCCGCCACTCGCGCGGGGGCATCCGGAGGAACCGGCAGGTTGTGCAGCCGGGCCCAGGCCGCCGCCAGCGAGCGCGGCTGCCCCGACTGCCCCTCTTCGTACCCGATCAGCAGGGCCTCCGCGGCCTGCACGTCATAGCACCGCTCGACCCGCACCCCCGCCGCCAGCAGGGGGCGGTAGATCTCGGCGGTGGATCGCCACACCCACCGCTCGACCTCGGGGCGTGAGCGCACCGCTTCGGCGAGCGAGGGTTCGTGAACCACCGGGCCCGGCCGGCCGGCCGGATCGAGCGGACACAGAAAAGCACCCCCGTCGCCCGATTCCGCCACCGCCCATCTCACCTGGCAGAGTCTGGCACCGGGGTCCGACAGGCCGCGGCAGCGGTTCGCCGTGTCGGCGCTCCGTTCCCGTTGACCTCGACCGCGCGGCACCCGGAGCGGCACCGGCGACGCCGCGGGGCATGGGGGTACGGCGTCTAGGTCTCCCTCCGGCCGCTACGCCCGCCCGCGGCCGACTGCCCGAAGAAGAACCCGAGGATCAGCAGGATCATATTCATCACGATCTCGGGGACCTCCGTATGCGTGAACATGGCGATCACCATCACCGCGCTGAACCCGACCAGCAGGAACGCTCCCAGGAGCACCGCGATGGGTTCACGCTGCAGCGCCGACCAGCGCATCTTCGCGCGACGCTCTTCCAGGCCCCGGGCCACATTCCGCAATTCGATCTCCAATGCGGCATCCCGCGCGTCCTCGGTGTCCGACGATTTCACCACCGCATCCTGTGCCCGCTGGATCTGATCGGCGACCATCTGCCGGGCCACCGGGTCGTGGATCGCGGAATCGGCTACGTGCCGAATCCGGGAGAGCTCGCTGCGCGAGGTGGCATTGCGCAGCCCGGCCTGCAGTTCCTTCCGGACCTCCGCGAGCCGGCGCAGCATGAACTCCGCACCGACCACGTCGGTCGCCCCGCGGCTGTCGGTGATATCGAACGGCTGCCGGTTCTGCCGAGGGACGAGGTCCATCATGTTTTCGACCCGGGACAGCCACCCCGCGAAATCGTCCGGGTCGGCACCTTCGAAGGTGTGGGGGATGCCTAATTCTTCCTTGATGCTGTTCCGGATGGCTTCGCGGTTCTCCGGCGAAACATCTCGTTCTTCCCGCGGCTCTCTGCGGCCCAACGCATTCCTCCCACACTGACCGGTGCTTGCCGAACCAGAGTACGGGGCCTGGCATCGACACGGTGACGGGATACACACTCGCGCAGCAACTCCCAGGACAGCGCTCCCGCTGCGTCGACGAAATCCCGGCCATCGCGCAGGGTTCATTCTGCCCAGCGCGACCGCCTCGGCGCTTCAGGTCACCAGCAGGACTCCGGCCAGGGCGATGGCC
The DNA here is from genome assembly GCF_040638875.1 of Nocardia sp. NPDC024068. Taxonomy (NCBI): domain Bacteria; kingdom Bacillati; phylum Actinomycetota; class Actinomycetes; order Mycobacteriales; family Nocardiaceae; genus Nocardia; species Nocardia sp. NPDC024068. The sequence goes on from NZ_JBEZYU010000001.1 coordinate 64,652, forward strand.
GCCACCCACACCGTGGAGAGGCCGGCCAGCACAATCGGCCGCGATCCCACCGAGCGCAGCAGTGATACCCGGACGCCGAGCCCCAGTGCGAACATCGCCGCGGTGAGCAGTGCGGTCTGGATCCACTGGGCCTGGTCGACCACGACCTGTGGCAGCAGCCCGGTGGAGCGCAGTGCGACGCATACGAGGAAGCCGAGAACGAACACCGGAACAAGTGGCGGCTGCGCGTTATCGGCGCCACCGCCCCCGGCCGTTCGCCGCCGGCGCGCGCCGAGGTAGGCCATGACGAGGGCGAGCATCAGTACCCGGGCCAGCTTGACCACCGTGGCGACAGCGAGCGCCGCGCCCCCGATGATGCCGCCGGCCGCCACTGCCTGCGCCACCTCGTGGATCGATCCACCGGCCCATATTCCCGCCTGCCGTTCGGACAGGCCGATCACGTTCGCCAGGAGCGGCACCGCCGGGATCATCATCGTCCCGAAGACGACCACCAGCGCGACGGCGGTGAGCAGTTCCTCGTCGTCGGCGTCGACGACTCCGCCGGCGGCCGCGACCGCCGCCGCCCCGCAGATCGAGAATCCGCAGGCGATGAGCACCCGCTGCGTCCACGACAGCCCCAGCAGTTTGCCCGCGTACATGGTGCCCGCGATACCGAGGACGACGATCGATACGACGACGGCGATCACACCCCACCCGAGGCCGATGACGTCGCTGAACATCAACCGCAGTCCGAGCAGTGCCACGCCCACCCGGAGCAGCCGCTTCGAGGAGAAGTCCAGACCCGGCCGGATCCAGCCGGGCACCATGACGAGATTGGCCAGCAGGGCGCCTGCCACGATGGCGATCAGGAGCGGGCTCACCGCCGGTACGAAGTGTCCGATCACCATCGCGGCCGCGGCTCCGGCTCCGCACAGTGCGATACCGGCCGCGACGCCCGCGCGGCGGGTGCGGGCCGGCCGGGTGCGGGCCTCCGGGTGCACCGGCCGCTCCGGATCGGTGACCTGACGAACATCACTGGACATACCGGGAACTCTGCTGCGCCGGCCCCGCCCCCGGTAGCGGGCAATCCGCTATCACTCCATATCAATCTGATATGGAGTGATCATAGGTCATATAATCAGCGCATGTTCAGTCGATGGCCTGAGCTCGGGGTGCTGGAACTGCTCGTCGGGGTCGACGACCACGGGAGTCTCGGCGCGGCGAGCAGGATCGCCGGTATCGCCCAGCCGAACGCCAGTCGCGCGATCAAGCGGTTCGAGGCGCAGGTCGGAACACCGCTGCTGCAGCGTAAGCCCACCGGTTCGACACTGACTCCGGAGGGCACGGTGATCGCCCACTGGTCCCGGAAGGTTCTCGACGAGGCCCGGCAACTCCTCGACGTCGCGGCGGGTATGCGCGAGAAGCGCGCCGCGGAGCTCACCGTTAGCGCGAGTATGACCGTCGCCGAGCATCTGATGCCCGCGTGGCTGGGGCAGTTCCGGCGAACGGCCCCGGACGTCACGATCCATCTCCAGGTGCGCAATTCCATGCACGTGTTCGACGATGTCACCGCCGGGCACTGCGATGTCGGGTTCGTCGAGTCTCCGGCCGTGCCGGCGGCGTTGCACAGTGTCGCGGTCGCGCGCGACCGGCTGGTGGTCGTGGTCGACCCGCGTCACCCATGGACCCGGCGCAGACGGCCGTTGCCGGTCGCCGAGCTCGCACAGACACCGCTGGTGGTCCGCGAGCCCGGATCCGGCACCCGTACCACGCTGGACCTGGCTCTCCAGGAATACGAGAGGGCGGCGCCGCTGCTCGAACTCGGAAGCGGCGCGGCCATCAGAACGAGTGTGCTGGGCAGGGTCGGACCGGCGGTCCTGAGCACCCTCGCGGTATCGGCCCAGGTGGAATCAGGTGAGCTGAAGGTCGTCGAGGTAGAAGATCTCCATCTGGATCGCATCCTGCGGGCTGTCTGGCGCCCGCCTCGTCAACTGGAGGGACCCGCCGGCGACCTGGTCCGGCTCGTGCGGCGCGCTCGCGCGCTATGAGGACCCGCCTCTGGGACGGGCGCCCCTTCCGAAGGTGATGTCGGCGTGCTCGGGATCCCACCGGTTGCGGAACACCACATCCGTGAGCGGTCGCCGGCGGACCGGCCCGTGGCGTCCGCGTGGCCAGCCGATGACGATATGCCCGGCCAGAAACCATTCGTCGGGTATGCCGACCGATTCGCGGAGCACCTGGCCGCCGTCGTACGACGCCCAACTCGTCAAGCAGGCGCCCAGGCCCTGGGCGCGTGCGGCGAGGTAGAAGTTCTGTAGCGCGGGATAGATCGAACCGCCCTGCAGGAACTCCGAGGAGAAGTCGTTCTTGAACGCGGCGAACAGCACCGACGTGTATTCACCGGCCCGGTCGTGCAGTTCATAGGTGGCGCGGTTGTTGCGCGCGGCGCGGCCGCGGTCGTCGTCGGAGGGCCTGCTCATCCCGTAGATCGATTCGATCGACCGCAAGGCGATCTGCGCCGCCTGCGCCACCGCGGCCCGCTGCTCGGGTGCGTCGAGAACGATGAAACGCCACAGTTGCGCGTTGGCCCCGTTCGGGGCCCAGGTCGCGGCCCGAAGGCAACGCTCGAGCGTGGCGTCATCGACCGGCTCGTCGGTGAACCGGCGAATCGACCGAGCGGAGGACAGTACTTCCCAGACGTCGTCACTCGGATGGCGCATTCTTTTGGTGTACTCGACCTCCGCGCAGATGTCGAGAGAGCCGGACCGGCGGGCAGTTTCGGCGCGCGGCCGGGTGTTGTCTCGAATCAGCAGCAACTCGTCTCAATCTTGTGACGTAACACTGTGGCCGGATCCCGGTCCCGTAATCTGAGCCTCTGGCCCCGTGTTGACAGGGGACGGATTCCCGGAGCTCCTCGGGTGCCAGGCGTATCGACATCGCACCCAGGGACGTGTGCCATGAGATGTTTGCGTACCGGCGCTCTCGCCTTGCTCGTCATCGTGCTATTTCTCACCGGGCAAGCCGCCGCCCAACCACCCGGCATCCCGATTCCCGGACTACCTGTATCACCACCGCCGACGGACGTGAGCGGCGCGATACTGCCCACTGTTCAGGAGTGGATCGACCAGGTGATTCCGCCGCCGCCGATCGCGCCGGCGCCCCACCCGGCACCGATGTCGGAAACGCACGATATGACACCGGAACTGGCCGCGCTGCGGCAGGCGGTGCTACCCGCGCCGGTCGGCGACCCGATATTCGATCTGTGGCCGCCGAACCTCGCCGATTCCGCCCCGGGCGCGGTGCTCGAGGTCCGCGATATCACCGCCTCGGCCGCGCCGCTGGTCGTGGTACCGATCCGCCAGGCCCTGCTGTTCAAGTACCGGACCACCGATGCGCACGGCCGCCCCTCCTTCGCCACGGCCACGCTGGTGATTCCGGCGTCCCCGTCACCGATGCCCGGCGCACGGCCGGTCGTCGTCAACAACCTCCCGATCGATGCTCTCGGCCGTCACTGCACGCCGAGCTACACCCTGGCGCATGGATTCTCATTCGCGGACAGCGCGTTCACCGATTTCGTGCCGCCCACCACACACCTGGCCGCACTGCGCGGCTACGCCGTACTCATCCCGGATCACGAGGGCCCGCTGATGGCCTACGCCGAGCCCTATGTCGCGGGCCACGCGGTACTCGATGCGGTACGCGCCGTGCGCGACTGGAGGGCCGACGAGTTCGGCGCGAGCAGATTCGCGATGACCGGCTATTCCGGTGGTGCGATCGCCACGCACGGTGCGGTGAAACTGATCGACAGCTACGCACCCGAGCTCGCACCGTTCCTGGCCGGGGCGGCGCTGGGCGGGGTGCCCGCCGACTTCGAGATCCTCGCCCGCAGTATGAACGGCAACCTGGCCTCGGCCGTGTTCATGGCGGCCGTTTTCGGTATCGCGCGCGAGCGGCCCGAGATCCTGACCCGGATGAACCACTTCGCCCAATGGGTTACCACCTCACCGATGAAAGACCAGTGCATCAGCGTTTTCGCGCTGCCCGGCGTGCTGCTGCTGCCGATCGATATCGCCGCGAATATCGCCGATCCACTGCGATCGACACTGGCACAGGATATCTACGAGGTGACCCGGATGGCCGGGCTCGCATCGGCGACACCGCTCTACATCTACAACGGGGAACAGGAGTTCTGGATCCCCGCCGAGGGCGCACGCAACCTCTACCGCGAGCAGTGCGCACTCGGCGTCACCGCCGTCTACCGCGGCGTGCTCGGCGAACACATCATCGCGGCGGGGCTCGGCTACCCCGAGGCCGTGCTCTGGCTGGACGAGCGCCTGCGCGGCGTCCCGGCGGAAAGTGAATGCTGAAGGCACGCGACCGGAATGTCCGGGCAGGTCGAGGCCGGATTGTCGAACCCCCAGCCCTCGGCTGCGCCGGCAGCGGAGGCACGACCAGGCGGCAAGGGCCGAGTGCGATCGGCCTCGCACATCGTGAGTTGCCCGGCCGCTTTCTTGCCGGCAGCTCCCCGGCAATCCGAGTTGCGTGTGCCGTGTCGTCTGCGCAACCTCGGACGTTGATGAGCCATGTTGATGCTCATTCTCAATGATGGGGACCTCATGCGTCACGTCACCGCCCCATCATGGCATAAGCATTTCTCTTTTTGGAGCAAGTCGCCTCAAATATTTTCCCACAAAGCCCGAAGATTCGTCAGATCGTCGCGCGCGGGCCGAAAAATAGCGACGCATCCAAGCAAGCTGATAAGTTACTCATAATTCTCGCCGGTTTCACACCCGGCGGAACCGTTCCGACTCGATGAGGAGACGACGATGCCCCTCCCCCTCCGCCTGGCCACCGCCTCGATTGCGGCAGCCGGCCTGATCGGCACCGCGGCCGGTGCGACAGCCGCTCCCCCGACTCCGGCACCGGTGGCCGTCGCAGAATCCGGCACCGGCTCGGCCATGGCGGACACGGGATCGGCGGCCGCGCAGTCGGCGGTCGGCGCCGTCCAGCGCGGCGATATCTTCGGGATCATCGCGCTGCTCGTCATCACGCCCTTTCAGATGCTGACCGGCGGCGTCTGCGACCTCGCCTCGGGGTCCGCACTGCCGAATCCGTGTAGCCCGGGCTACTGATACCGACAGGCGCGCCGACCGCGGCATCCGATCCGCCGTACGCGCGCTGATTGCTCGCGGCCGGTACGCATGCGAGGCTGTGGATGTGCTGTTCGCCGAGGTCGCCGATGCCTCCGCCGATATCGCGTCGGCGTCGGCGCGGCGGGCCAAGACCGACCGTCTCGCCGCGCTGCTGAGCCGTATCGCGGCAGAGGGCGACGCGCGGCTGGTATCGGTAACCGCCTCCTGGCTTTCCGGCGAACTGCCGCAACGCCAGATCGGCGTGGGGTGGGCGGCGTTGCGGTCGCTGCCGCCACCCGCCCCGACGCCGACGCTCACCGTCGCCGAGGTCGATGAGCGATTCACCCGGATCGGCGCGGTATCCGGAAAGGGCTCCCGGGTCGCGCGCGCCGAACTGGTGCTCGATCTGTTCAGCAGCGCATCCGGTATCGAGCAGACGTTTCTGCGGCGGCTGCTCAGCGGTGAGTTGCGCCAGGGCGCCCTGGCGGGAGTGATGTCCGACGCGGTCGCCGAAGCCGCCGGTATACCCGCCGCCGAGGTCCGGCGCGCGGCGATGCTGGCCGGCGCCCTGCCCGCTGTCGCGGCCGCGGCTCTCACCGCGGGCCGGCCGGCGCTGGCGGAGTTCCGGCTCCGCCCGGGGCGACCGGTCGGGCCGATGCTGGCGCAGACCGCGACCGGCGTCGACGATGCGCTCCGGCGACTCGGCGGCACGGCGGTACTCGAAACCAAACTGGACGGCGCCCGAGTGCAGATCCACCGCGCCGGAACGGCGGTTTCGGTCTTCACTCGCAGTCTCGACGATGTCACCGCACGGCTCCCCGAGGTCGTGGCCGCGACCCTCGCCCTGCCCGCTACCGATCTGATCGCGGATGCCGAGGCCATCGCGTTACGGCCCGACGGACGGCCGCACCGCTTCCAGGTCACCGCCGCCCGCTTCGGCCGCAAGCATCCGGGCGATCTCGAACCGCTGTCGGTGTTCTTCTTCGATCTGCTGCACCTCGACGGCAGAGATCTCCTCGATCTTCCGGCCCGGGACCGGCTCGCCGCACTCGACACTCTCGTTCCCGCTACCCAGCGGGTGGGTCGCGTGGTGACCGCCGACGCCGCCGCCGCACAGCAGTTCCTGGACCGCACGCTGGCGGCCGGGCACGAAGGCGTGATGGCGAAATCGCCGTCGGCACCGTACGAGGCCGGGCGCCGCGGGGCCGGCTGGCTCAAGGTCAAACCCGTGCACACCCTGGACCTGGTCGTCCTCGCGGTCGAATGGGGTTCCGGCCGGCGCACCGGCACCCTGTCGAATATCCACCTGGGCGCGCGCGATCCCGCCACCGGCGGATTCGTGATGCTGGGGAAGACGTTCAAAGGAATGACCGACGCCATGCTGAAATGGCAGACCGCGCGCTTCACCGAACTCGCCGACGGCCCCACCGACGAGTACGTCGTGAAACTGCGACCCGAACAGGTCGTCGAAATCGCCTTCGACGGAGTCCAGAGTTCCAGCCGCTACCCCGGCGGCATGGCACTGCGGTTCGCCCGCGTGGTGCGCTACCGCGACGACAAATCCCCGGCCGAGGCCGATACGGTGGGCACCGTTCGCATGTTGCACGAACGGGACAGCTGAAACTCACGGCCGCCGGCCCGGCCGGCGGCGTCGGACTCGGTGATCCGGTACGACCACACCGGCAACCTTCCGGCGAGCAGATCGTCGATACCGGTCCATCCATGTTTTCGTGCAGTACGGCGATACGCCCCGGCAACGATAGCGCCGGTCAGCACCCGATTCAGGACGACGTTGTGCAATCTGCCCAAGGCAGTCCGCCGATTGTGGCGTTTCGAGATATTTCCCGGCATCGCAGCACTGGCTAACCTCAGATCACACCGACTAGGGAAGCTGATGGGTTTGTCCGGATCCGTTGAATATCTCGAAGTGCGTCACCGCGGCACCACCCCGTGCATCCGGGATCATCACCGGGCCTGGTCATACCACGAGTTCACCGCGCGCGTCGATGCCGCCGCCGCCCAACTCGCTGCCGCCGGGACCGGACGGGGCACAACCATCGCCACCCTCCTACCCAACCGGCTCGAGTTGATGGTCGCCCTGATGGCCGTGTGGCGGCTGGGTGCGACCGCTGCTCCGGTGGACCCAGAAATCGGCCGGGCCCGGGCAGAACAGCAGATCTTCGGAGCGAACGCCCTCCTCGTTCTGGACAATCGCACAATACTGAGTCCTGGACTGCGTCTGGGTGGCGCGCCCTGTATGCCCGTCGAGATTCTGCCCCGGCGGAGGCCGGCGGCGTGGCAGACGCCCCCGGCGCCGAAAGCCGACGACATTGCTCTCGTATATCCCGAACAGGGTTGCCGACCGGCGCACAGCGAAATCCCGCACGGAGACCTGGACCGGCTGGCCCGGCAGACAACCGAGCATCTGGGACTCACCGCGAGCGCCCACTGTTCGATATCGTTGCCGCTGGTCCGCGCCGAGGTCATCGCGATGAATTTTCTGGCCGCCATACTGTTGGGCGCCCCGATCACCCTCGTCACGGGCCGATCGGGTGCACCTCGAACACCGGCAACGCGCCGGCCGTCCGTGGCGTACGGCCTACGCACATCACCTCCGTCGATCCATTCGTCTTCTCGTCTCGCGAAAGGCCCGGCGCGGTGACCGCCTCTGAACTCCCTCCGGCGGCCCGGCCCGATCCGGAGCCGGGGCCGGTAACAGACCGCGCGTCCGCTCTCGCGCTGGAGATCGGGGCGGGGCTGCGCGCGCGGGAATCGGAGATCGCCGCGGGGATGGCCCGACGGATACTCCACGAGATCAACTACACCCGAGCGGATCCACGCCTTTCGGATCTGCGGTCCGCCAGCATCCACGCCAATGTGACCACGATGATCGAGGTCTTGGCCAACGACATCCCGGTCGCCAATCTGCAACCGCCGATGGCGGCCGTCGAATACGCGCGGCGGATGGCGCAGCGCGAGTTTCCGTCCAACCTGCTGGTGCGGGCCTACCACATGGGCCAGAACACCATGATGCGCATGTGCTATGACGCCGTGGCGCAACGCGGCCTGCCGGCGGCGCTGGGACTGGCGGTCCTGCAACGACTCACCGAGTACGTCTACGCGTATACCGATTGGATCATCGAGTACGTCCTCGAAACCTACGAAACAGAACGTATGCGGTGGACTAATGCCCGCGGCACTGTCCACTCCTCCACGGTGCAGGCACTGCTGTCGCCGCGGACGCCGGACCCGGCGGGATTCGAGACCGACACCGGCTACCGCCTCGATCCCACCCATCTGGCGGTGATCCTGTGGTCGACCAGCAGCGACGAGGTCGGCACATTGGCGCGGCTGGATTCCGGGGCGCGAAGGATGGCCCACGCATTGCAGGCCGACGGCCCACCGCTGTTGACAGCCGTCGACCGGCGGACGTTGTGGGCCTGGTTCCCGTTCCGGCGCCAGCCGGCGATCGATGCCGACGCACTGAGGTCGGAGGCGGGACTCTCCGCGGAGGTGCGGCTGGCGGTCGGACTACCGGGTCGGGGGCTCGACGGTTTCCGCCGCTCCCATCGGCAGGCCACCGCCGCCTACTTTGTCGCCACCCTGCCGGAATCACCGGCCGGCAATCCGGCGATCGGGTTCGGCGACCCCGGAGTGGCGGTGGTATCGCTGCTGGCCAGAGACTTGGACTCGACGCGCGAGTGGGTGCGCGAGGTACTCGGGACACTCGCCGACGACACCGATCAGGCAGCAACGCTGCGAGAAACGTTGAGCACCTTCTACGAAACCGGTGAAAGCCATGTGCACACGGCACAACAGATGACCCTGCACCGCAACACCGTCAAATACCGCATCACCAAGGCGGTCGAAGCCACCCGGAGCAATGGCGCCGGCCACGAGAAACTGGATATCGCGCTCGCTCTCCGTATCTGCCGCTTCCTCGGACGGAGTGTCCTGCGAACGCCGTCCTGACCGATATGTGCAACAGGGACAAAATAATTTCGACGAATGTGCATAGTGAACAAACTTCCGGATTCGACCGGATGGCCCGTTGTTCCAAACAATCCCATTCGACAGAGTCACCGGTCGGACACGATATGTTGCCCGATTCCTTTTCACATGAAAGACGTGCACGAACACAGTGCTCAGGCAGCGGCAATGCGTAGATTTCAGCGCCGCCGCACGTCACAGCGACATTTTGGCGCGCGCGATGAGCGCAACCGGACGCCTTCCCAATAATGGCGAGAAGTTCGATCGGTGTAAGAATACAGCCGTACGACCGCGCAGTCGGATCACCGCAATTCATCTAATTCGCAACCACCAGCGGAACCGCGTTTCCGGGCGGTCGGCCAGTCACAGAAAACACTGGAGGAGACACCCTTGTTCACTCCGGATCGCTCAGCGATCCGCATATGTGCGTTTATCAAGGAACATGACGGAACGTTCACTGAAGGATTTTTCGAGGATATGGGTGTGGAGATAGACGTCGCCGCGGTACCGGGTCCGGCGGCGACACCGTCCGGCGACGCAGAAGAACTCATCTCGCCGGCCGAGGTCACCGAGATGACGGGGGTGACCGGGCAGACGCGCAGCGCCGGTCGGGTACGAGGCGCTCGGTAGCAACGATGGCCATCACAGATATCGCGGCGTTCGCCCACCTCACCGAAGACGACATCGAGTCATTCGGTCACGAACTCGACCGGATCCGATCCGACATCGAACAATCCCTCGGACAGCGAGACGCGGACTACATTCACCGCGTCATCGCGTTCCAACGCGGCCTCGAGACGGCGTCGCGGCTGATGCTGTTGTGCGGCGGTAGGTACCGGGGCGTGCGGATCGCCGGTACCGCCGCGCTGGCGGCTTCCAAAATCATCGAGATGATGGAGGCGGGCCACAACATCAGTCACGGGCAGTGGGATTGGATGAACGACCCGGAAATCCACTCCACCGGTTGGGAATGGGATTTCGCCGGTCCGTCCGCCCACTGGAAGCGCGCGCACAACCATATCCACCACACCTACACCAATGTGTACGGCATGGACGAAGACCTCGGCTTCGTCGTACTGCGGATGACACGCGATGAGCCCTGGCGGCCGATTCATCTGATCCAGCCCATCACGAGCCTGGTCGTCGCGGCGGGCTTCGAAGTCGCGATCGCGATACATGATCTGGCGGTCGAGCGCCGGCACCAGAACATCCCCCGGAGCCAGTGGCGATCGAAGCCGAATCTCGAAGTCGCGCGCAAGTTCGCCAGCCAGGCCGGTAAGGATCTGCTGTTCTATCCCGCCCTGAGCGGACGAGATTTCAAGCGGACACTGGTGGCGAACGCCTCCGCGCTGCTGCTGCGGAATGTCTGGTCGTTCCTGGTGATCATGTGTGGTCACTTTCCGGACGGGGCCGAGAAATTCACCGTCGCGCAGCTGGACAACGAAACCCGGGGCGAGTGGTATCTCCGGCAACTGCTGGGTAGCGCCAACTTCCGGGCCGGACCCGGGCTCGCGCTCTTGACCGGCAACCTCTGCTACCAGATCGAGCATCACCTGTTTCCCGATCTGCCGAGCAACCGTTATCCCGAGGTCGCCGAGCGGGTCCGCGCGCTGTGCGAAAAATACGATCTTCCGTACACGACCGGCTCGCTGCCTGCCCAGTTCTGGCTGTCCTACCGCACCATCTGGAAGCTCGCACTGCCGGATCGGTTCCTTTCCCGCACTTCCGACGATGCGACCGAAACCAGGTCCGAACGGAAGTTCCTGACGATCTCGGCGCACGGCAGCAGCCGATCGACCTGGCAACCGACCGACCCGGTTACCGGCGCTCGGCGCGGCCTCCGCACTGCACTGGCCGCGGCTGCCACGCAGGGTGTGCCGGATACCGCAACTGGCAACGGTTTTCGGCGCTGGATCACGTCATTCACCGGCAAGCGAGTGCAACAGTGATCGAGCAGTCACCGGCAGTGGAACGTCCGATGGTCCGGATCCTCGCCGGTGTGGCCGGCCGCAGCCTCGCCCTCATGGTGGGGATGTCACTCGGGGCGGTGGATGCCCTCACCGAGCGACGCGTCCGTTGCCACGAGAAACCAGCTCCGCCACTGCAACCGGTCGTCGTGGGTGTCAGTGGCGGCGCCCTCGCGGCGACCGCACTGGCGCTGGGGATGACACGGGACCGGGCCCGGCAGATCGCCATCGAGCACCCCCAGCAGGAGGTCTTGGGCGCCAGGAGCGTCCGCGGCCTGTTGACCCGGCGCACTCTCTATCCGCGGGCCCGGATTCGCGAACTCGCCCACGCCTTCGCCGGTGATCGCACCTTTGCCGACTTCAGCCTCGGGCCGCCGGGGCAGGAGCCCCACCTGGCGGCCTCCTCGTTGCTCATCCCGGTCTACGCGGCGGGACACGGCACGTTGCTACTACCGCGCGATCTGCCGAAGCTGGGCCTGACCGATATGCCCGTGACCGACGCGATTGTCGCCGCCACCCGGATACCGGGAGCGCTGCCTGCGGCCGCGGGTCTCGACGACGTCTTCGACGGCGGCTGTCAGTACCGCGTTCCGCACCATCTCTTCTCCCCGCACCCGGCGCTGATACTCGATCTCTACGGACCACAACCGTACGACAGCCGGGGCGGACTGATTTTTCCTCTACTCCATCCCTCGTTGCCCGCCGTTGCGCACCGCCCACGGCCGTTCCGGGACCATGCCCTGCGCGAGGCGACCATCTTCGCCGGACAGCCTTACGGTGCGGCGCTCAACACACCCACCCGTACATCCGATGAACTGTTCGACACCGGCTACGACATCGCCGCAACCTGGATCCGGACCCGCACCGACGAACAACTCCTGAATGTCGTCGACCCGCACGTTCTCGGGTTACCGGAGAAGATCCGAGCGGCCGATCGGCACGAGCAGATCGGTGACCTGTCCCGGGCAGCCGGGTAGGCCTGCGGGCTGCGCCGTACCGGGGAAATCCGTCTGCCCGCTGCCGGGTGGAGGGCTGCGGTTTACGCAAGCGATCGCCGCCCGGCACCGGGTCCGGGGCGGGCCCTCCGTCCGACAGCGCGGGCGCCGAGATCTCACCGAGGGCCTCGGCCGGAAAACCGGCACGCAGCGTCGGGGGCCGGGCAGGGCCGTTGACCAATAAATCTAATGGTGATAGATATTTGGTAGTCGCCCCCTGCCTTCACCAGGCTGTCGGCGATCGACGACCTACAGGATTCCGGCATGTGGTACCCCGACCGCGGCCGACGAAAGGAACCGATCATGCGCAACGCGGTCATCGTGGACGCCGTCCGCCTCGCCTCCGGTAAGGGCAAACCGGGCGGCGCCCTGTCGGGAATCCACCCCGTGGAGTTGCTCGCGCAGGTGCTGCGCGCCCTCGTCGAGCGGACCGGAATCGACCCGGCGCAGGTGGACGATGTGATCGGCGGTTGCGTCCAGCAGGTCGGTGAGCAGGCGCTCAATATCTCCCGGACGGCGCTGCTGTCGGCCGGCTTCCCGGATTCGGTACCGGCGACCACCATCGACCGGCAGTGCGGTTCGAGCCAGCAGGCCGCGCATTTCGCCGCGCAGGGCGTGATGGCCGGCGCCTACGACATCGTCATCGCCTGCGGTGTCGAATCGATGAGCCGGATCCCGATGGGGACCTCCCCGATCGGGCAGAACGCTTCCGGTCCCGGGATCGCGGCACGCTACCCCGAGGGCCTCGTTCACCAGGGCATCTCCGCCGAACTGATCGCGGCGAAATGGAAACTCGACCGGGAGACCCTGGACCGCTTCTCGGCCGAATCGCATCGGCGGGCGGCGGCGGCGATCGAGAACGGATACTTCGACCGCGAGGTCGTGCCGATCGATATCACCGACAGCTCCGGCGCGACCCGCGCGCACATCGTCGACGAGACGGTACGCGCCGCCACCGGCGTCGACGGGCTGGCAGGCCTGCGCTCCTCCTTCCGCACCGACGAGTTCGCGGCACGCTTCCCGGAGGCCGCCTGGCAGATCACCCCGGGCAATTCCTCGCCGCTCACCGACGGGGCTTCCGCCGTGCTGATCATGAGCGAAGAGGCGGCCGCCCGGCTCGGGCTGACACCACGGGCCCGGTTCCATTCGTTCGCCGTCGCCGGTGACGATCCGGTGTTCATGCTGACCGCGCCTATTCCCGCCACCCGCAAGGTACTGGCCAAGGCCGGCCTCGGAATCGACGATATCGACGCCTACGAGGTCAACGAGGCGTTCGCGCCGGTACCGCTGGCCTGGGCGCACGAATTCGGCGCCGACCCGGCGAAGCTGAACCCGGCCGGCGGCGCCATCGCGCTCGGCCACGCACTCGGATCGTCGGGCACCCGCCTGCTCACGACGCTGGTCAACCACCTCGAACGCACCGGCGGCCGGTACGGCCTGCAAACGATGTGCGAGGGCGCGGGTATGGCCAACGCGACGGTTATCGAACGGCTCTGACCGCACCACACAGATCGGAACACCCATGAAGATCGAGAACACTGCCGCACTCGTCACAGGCGGCGCCTCCGGCCTCGGCCTGGCCACCACCGAAGCTCTGCTGGCCCAGGGCGCGCGGGTCGTGATCGTCGACCTGGCTTCCTCGAACGGCTCCGCCGTGGCGCGGGAACTCGGCGACGATGTGCGTTTCGCCGCCGCCGACGTAACCGACGAAGCCGCGGTGGCCGCGGCGCTGGATACCGCGGAATCACTCGGACCGCTTCGTATCGCGGTGAACTGCGCCGGTATCGGCAATGCCATCAAAACCGTCGGCAAACAGGGCGCTTTTCCGCTGGCCGATTTCACCAGGGTGGTGAACGTCAACCTGATCGGCACGTTCAACGTACTGCGCCTGGCGGCCGAGCGGATCGCGAGAACCGAACCGGTGGACGGGGAGCGCGGTGTCATCGTCAACACCGCGTCCGTCGCCGCGTTCGAGGGACAGATCGGCCAGGCGGCCTACTCGGCGTCCAAGGGCGGTGTGGTGGGGATGACCCTGCCGATTGCCCGGGATCTGGCCGCGTTGCTGATCCGGGTCAACACCATCGCGCCCGGCCTGTTCCGGACGCCGCTGCTCGGTTCGCTGCCCGAAGAGGCCCAGCAGTCGCTCGGCGCACAGGTTCCGCATCCGTCGCGTCTGGGTGACCCCATCGAATACGGTGCGCTCGTGGCACATATCGTCGCCAACCCGATGATCAACGGTGAAACCATCCGCCTCGACGGCGCCATCCGGATGGCACCGCGCTGATTCCCCGCCCGGCGCCGCGCAACGAGAGCCGGTCCGGCGGTACCGATAATCGGTACGGCCGGACCGGCTATTCGTACAGGTGCGTCAGATGCCGGCGCGGGCGGCGGCTTCGGGCGTCACGATTCCCGGAAGCAGGAATTTGGTCAGCATCCGGCGGTGATCGGGGTCGGTATCGGTACCGAAGTCCATCCGTCCCACCAGAATCAGTTCCACCAGCGCGATCCACTGGCAGATCTCGGTATCGGTCCGGTCCGCGCGGACCTCGCCGCGTTCGCGGGCCTGCTGCAGTATCGGCTCCCACATCTCCTGGGTGAGCCGCGCCGCGAGCTCGGAGCTGCCCACGAGCGCCGTCGCCAGATCCATATGCTCCGGGCTCACGATCAACCGCACCAGCGGATCCTTACGACCCATGTCCACCAGGTAGATCAGGCCGTCGACGATCTGCTCGGCGAAGGTTTCGCGTTTACGCAGGAAGGTCCGCGCCCGGGTGAACATCGCCCGGGCCCGGACCTCGATCAGAGCGGTGATCAGCGTGTCGCGATCACCGAAATAGCGGTAGACGGTGGGGCGGGAGATGGTGGCTTCCCTGGCGATATCGTCCATGGTCGTCTTGGCCACGCCGTAGCGTTCGAAAACCGCCTCGGCCGCCGTGAGGATCTGGCGGCGCGCTTCGTCCGGGTCCTCGCTGAGGACGTTCCCGGTTCGCCGTCGAGCCATCGTCGCTCCCCTCCTCTTGCCGGCCCGGACCTGCGCCGGGCCTCGGGAATGGTAGCAATCAGGTCGCGGCCCCGGCCGCACCGAAGAGGTCGGGCAGCCCGGCGGAGACCTGGCCGGGGAACCGGGGGTCGCGTTTTTCGAGGAACGCCTCGACCCCTTCCCGGGTGTCGTCGGAAACCCCACGCAGATAGATGGCGAGCGATTCGGCCCGGTGCGCGACATCGGGACTGTCCGCGCCGAGCATGCGCCACATCAACTGCCGGGTGAGCGCGACGGACACCGGCGCCGTCCCGGAGACCAGTTCCCGGGCCAGTTCGAGTGCGCGCGGCAGCACCCGATCGGCCGGGACGACCTCGCGCAGCAGACCGCGCTCGCGCGCCTCCTCCGCACCGACCATCCGCCCGCCCAGCGTCCATTCCAGTGCGGTCGCGATACCCACGATCCGCGGCAGGAACCACGACGAGCAGGCCTCCGGGACCAGACCGCGCCGGGTGAAGACGAAACCGAATTTCGCGGTGTCGGAGGCGATCCTGATATCCGCGGGCAGTGTCACGGTGACGCCGACGCCGGCGGCCGGACCGTTGACGGCGGCGATCACCGGTTTGTTCGACCGGTACAGCCGCAGCGCGACCCGTCCGCCCTGGTCCGCGGGCACGTCCCCGGTGCCGGGATCGCCCGCGAGGACGAAGGTGTCGCCACCCGCGGCGAGGTCGGCACCGGCACAGAACGCGCGTCCGGAACCGGTGATCACCACCGCGCGCACCGTATCGTCGGCATCGATCTCGTCCATGGTGGCGATGATCCGCTCGCACATCTCGTCGGTGAAGGCATTGAGCCGATCGGGGCGGTGCAACCGCAGGATCGCGATCTCACCGTCACGTTCCAGCAGCACCGGATCGGCAGTCCGCAACTCCGTCACTGAATTCACCGCACCTTGTCGAATCGGCTTGCCACGTCGCGGTATTCGTCGCGAATCGCGGTTTTGGACAGTTTCCCGTTGGGCAATCGCGGCAGCGGTTCGGACCGGATCACCACATACCGGGGCACCTTGTAATCGGCCATCAGGCGCTCACAGTGCGTGACCACCGCCGTGGCGTCGACATCCCCGGTCGCGGTGACGATGGCCGCGGGGGTCTCACCGAAGCGATCGTCGGGGGCGGCGATCACCGCGACCTCCGACACCCCGTCGAGTTCGCCGATCACCCGTTCGATCTCGACCGGCGAGATATTGATGCCCCCCGTGATGATCAGATCCTTCATCCGGTCGACGAACTTGACACGGCCGTCGGCATCGCGGGTGCCCAGATCACCACTGTGCAGCCAGCCGTCGCGCAGTGCCTGCGCGGTGGACTCCGGATCGTTCCAGTAACCCGGGGTGACACCCGGTCCACGCAGGACGATCTCGCCCTCCTCCCCCGCCTCGGCGTCGCCGCCGTCCGGCCGGATCACCTTCATCTCGGTGAAGATCGACCCGGTGCCGCAGGTATCGGGGTGGGTGAACGCTTCCGTCCGCACGGTGGCGGTCGCGACACCGCCGGCCTCGGTCATTCCGTAGATCTGCCGCAGCGCGACACCTTTGTCGGCCCAGGTCTTCAGCAGCGCGGGGGCGACCGCCGCCCCGCCGACGATGGCGGTGCGCAGCGACGAGACATCGGTATCGGCGAAAGCGGGCGTCCGCGACAGCGCCTCGAAGACCAGCGGTACCCCGAACAGCGTGTTCACCTTGTGCGCACCGATGAGCGCGACCGCGCGTTCGGGCCGCAGTTCCTTCTCGACGACCAGCGTATTGCCCAGGACGACCGCCATCACCAGACCCCAGACAACGCCCGGCGTGAACACCAGGGGCAGCAACAGCAGCGACGTCGATCCGGGCCGGAGGCCCTCTTCGGTGAGTGAGGCCTCGAAGACGATATCCAGCAGCGTCCTGTTGGTACAGACGACGCCTTTGGACAGACCGGTCGAACCACTGGTGAACAGCAGTGCGACCGGGTCGTCGCGGTCGGCGTCGATCCGGAAATCGTCGCGGCCCCCCGCTCGCAGGGCAGCGAACTCGTCGAAGAACCGGGCCTCGAAACTCTGCCCGAGTTCGCGGGTCGCCGCGATCTGCTCGGCGAATTCTTCCGGGGCGATGGTCGCCACGGCACCGGAATCATCGAGCACCTTGCGCAATTCGGCAGGCTTGAGCCTGGGGTTCAGCGGAACCAGCACCGCGCCCGCCTTGAGCACCCCGAGCGCCAGCACCGGCCAGATCAGCGAATTCGGGCCGAGCACGCCCACCCGGTCACCCGGTGCGATACCGGTGCCGGCGAGCCGCCGGGCCACCCGGCTCGACCAGTCCTGCAGTTCGCGGTAGGTCAGGCCTTCGTCTTCCACGATCAGCGCACGCTGATCCCCTTTGGTGTCGGCCCACCAGCGCAGGGCCGACCCGATTGTCGCAGCCATTGTTCGTCTTTCCTCTGTGAACGACGTCGGGGTGTCTCGACCGAAAGGCTCAGGCCCCGGCGAAGCCGCTGTCCTCGTCGAACCACATCGCGACCCGGGAGAGGGTGCCGCCGTCGGTGGCAGGCAGGGTGACGCCGGAGATGTAGGCGGAATCGTCGGAGACCAGGAACAGCGCGGCGCGCGCGTTGTCCAGCAGTGACGGCGGCCGGTTCAGCTTCAGCGGAATCGGGGATACCGAGGGCTCCCACGGACCGGAGACCTCTTCGTAGGATTTACCGACCACCGGCGTCCCGGCCGGCGCCAGGAAGTTCGGTGACATCCCGTGCGTGGGGGCGATCGCGTTGACGCGGATCCCGCGCCGGCCGAGATCCAGGCTCAGGCCGCGCACCAGCCCGTTGACACCGGCCTTGGTCGCCGAATACATCGCGATGCTGTGGTAAGCGGCGATCGACGCGGCGGAGGAGGTCGCGAGGATGACGCCGCCACCGTTCGCCTCCATCGCGGGCACCGCGGCCTGCGCCGAGTACACGACACCGCTCAGGTTCACTCCGAGCACATGGTGCCAGTCCTCTTCGGTGAGATCCTCGAAGGCGACCTGCTCGCCCCCGGCCACCGACGGGACCCCGCCGCGGGAGACCACGCCGGCATTGGCGAACATGATGTCGAGCTTGCCGAACTCCTCGACGGTCCGGGCTACGGCCTCGCTGATCTCGGCCTTCTTACTGACATCGGCGACGAGGGCGACAGCGGTCCCGCCCTGTTCCCGCACCAGCTCGACCGTGTCCTTGGCCCGTTCCGGGTCGATATCGACCACCCCGATCTTGGCGCCTTCGGCGGCGAAGAGCTGGGCCGATTGGCGGCCGAGACCGGAGCCGCCGCCGGTGATGATCGCGACCTTGTCCTGGAGTTTCATCTGCGAGCTCCCTTGCCCGTGAAACGACGACCGGGGATCCGGCGTCAGTGATTTCCTGATGATTCGAGTCGATTGCGCCGGAGTGGGATCACGGTGCCGATTCGAGGCGTCGATCTGAAACGAGACCGTTCGCCATGTGATCCACGCTACAACACAAGCTGTGAGACGTCAATCAATTTTTGTATTTTGTTAGATCAATCCGAACGTCCGGCGGACAGGCCCGGCCTGTTATCAGCTCCCGCTCCACCGGGGCTCCCGCTTCTCCGCGAAGGCACGCGGCCCCTCTTTCGAGTCCGCGCTGGTCATCACCACTTTCGCGGCGGCACGATTGACGGCCCACTCCTCGGCCGACCAGCCGGTCTGCGCGGCGGCGCTCTCATGCATCGCCGTTTTGCTCTGCTGGACCGCCAGGGGCGCGTTGGCGGCGATGACCCCGGCCAGTTCCATCGCGACCGTGAGCGCGGTACCCGCCGGCGCCACCTTGTTGACCAGTCCCAACTCGTAGGCCCGGGCGGCGGAGACCGGCGCCCCGGTGAACGCGATCTCGGCGGCGACCTTGGCCGGAACCTGCCGATGGATACGCAGCAGCCCACCGGCGGCGGCGATCAGGCCGCGCCGCACCTCGGGCAGTCCCAGCGACGCGTTCTCGTCGATCACGGCGAGGTCCGCGGTCAGCACGATCTCGGTCCCGCCACCGAGCGCGAACCCGTTCACCGCGGCGATCACGGGTTTGGCAATCCAGTGCCGCACCAGACCGGCGAAATCCCACGCGCGATTGTCCGGGTCGTAGATCCCGCGACCCGCGGCGATCTCTTTGAGATCCGCGCCCGCGCAGAACGCGCGACCGGCTCCGGTGATCACCACGACCCGCACCTGCGGATCGTTCGCGGCGCGCTCCAGCGCCGCCCCGGCGGCCGTCGACAGGGCCGAGTTCACGGCATTGAGGGCGTCGGGACGGTTCAGCGTGATGATGGCGATATGGTCGCGGACCTCGTAGAGCGCGGCGGATTCGGACGGGGTCACGGGGCCTCCTGAGGCTGGGATCGGGCGAGAGTCAGAGGTCGAGGACGAGCCGCGGGGTGCGGCTGCGGGATACACAGATCATCATGGCGTCGTTCGCCGCCTGTTCGTCCTCGGTGAGCACGGAATCCCGGTGTTCCGGCCGCCCACCGAGCACAGCGACCTCACAGGTGCCGCAAGTACCTTCCCGGCAGGAGAATTCGACCGCGACCCCCGCGCGCTGCAGCGCGTCGAGTACCGACTCCGATTCGGCGACATCGACCACCGCACCACTGCGGGCCAGCTCGACCTCGAACGCGCCCCCGGGCGCGGATTCCGATTCCTTCGGCGCGAATCGCTCCACATGCAGAGCGATACCCCGTGCCCGGCAGGCACTTTCGATCGCCTGCAGCAACGGTTCGGGACCGCAGCAGTACACGGCAGCGCCCGCCGCCGTATCACCCAGCGCAGTATCCAGATCGAGTAGACCGTCCTCGTCCTGCGCAGACAGCCGAATCCGATCCGGATATCGAGCGGCGAGTTCAGCGGCGAAAGCCATACTCGCCCGCGACCGCCCGCCGTAGAGCAGTTGCCACGGCACTCCCCGGTCGTCGACCTCTCGCACCATCGGCAGCAGTGGCGTGATGCCGATACCGCCCGCGACGAACAGATAGCACGGCGCCTCGCTCAGCGCGAAGTTGATCCGGGGCCCGCCGATCTCGATCTCGTCGCCGATGTCCAGCTTGTCGTGAACGTAGAGCGATCCGCCCCGGCCCCCTTCTTCGCGGAGGACCGATATCGTCAGCGCGGCCCGGTCGGCCGGATCGCCGCACAGTGAGTACTGGCGCGTCACATCACCGAGGACGAGATCGATATGCGCGCCGGGCTCCCAGCACGGCACGTCACCGCCGGCCGGGTCCGTGAGCGTCACAGTGACAACTCCATCCGCGGCCTGCTCCTTGCCGGCCACCCGCATCCGGCGGGGTGCTCGATTATCGCTCATCGCCCTGACCGTCCACTCGATCCATCGTTTTCTAAATCTTAAGCTGTTAGGTTAATCGGAAGCAAGAACCATGTAGAGAAGTTGCGCATGCGCTACTCCTCGATGGTAAATCTAATACTGTTAGCCAACCGAGCGAGAGGAGCCGGCCGGTGGAGACCCCTGCTCACGAGGGCGGATCGGTACTCGATCTTTTCCGTCTGACAGGCCGTGTGGCCGTGGTGACCGGTGCGGGCAGCGGACTCGGCGCGGGAATCACCCGGGCCCTGGCCGAAGCGGGAGCCGATATCGTGGCCGCGGGGCGGCGGCGCGACGCACTCGACCAGGTCGCCGATATCGTCACCGGACTGGGCCGACGCTGCCTGGCGGTGCCGACCGATATCACCGACCCCGGACAATGCGACGCCCTGGCCGAAGCGGCCGTGGCCGAATTCGGCCGAATCGATGTGCTGGTCAACAATGCCGGAGTGAGCCATACCGCGCCGGCCACCCGGGAACGTCCCGAAGACTTCCGCAAGGTCGTCGAGGTCAATCTGTTCGGCGCCTACTGGACCGCACAGGCCTGCGCGCGGGCGATGGGACCGGGGTCGAGCATCGTCAATGTGGCCAGCATGCTCGGGCTGGTCAAATCGGTACTACCCCAGGCCGCCTACGCCGCCAGCAAGGCGGGTCTGATCGGTCTGACCCGCGACCTCTCACAGCAGTGGTCGGGACGAAAAGGTATCCGGGTCAACGCGATCGCGCCCGGATTCGTCGACACCGACATGATCGGGGAGATGAACGCCGACACGCTGGCGGAGTTCCTGCGAGGAAGTTCGCTGGGACGCACCGCCACCCAGCGGGAGATAGCTGCCGCGGTGGTTTTCCTGGCCGGGCCCGGGTCCGGTTACATCACCGGTTCGACGCTCGCTGTCGACGGCGGAACATCCGGCCACTGAGCGAGGCGACCGGCACCGTGTCGTCGCGGCCGGGCTGCCGATCCACCACACGTTACGATCAACCTGACGACGCTAGGTAAATCTCCTGGTGCGAACCGAGTGGAAAGCCGCATATGCCCCGACCGTCGCAACCGCTGATCAGCCGCTCCTCCGTGGTGGCGGCGTCCATCGAGATCATCGACTCCGAAGGCCTCGACGCGTTCAGCCTGCCGAAGCTGGCAAAACATCTCGGTGTGCGCGCACCCTCGCTGTACCACCATTTCGCCGATAAATCGGAGATCCTCGCCGCGGTGGCGCGCCAGATCGCCGGCGCGGGCACCATTCCGCGCCGTAAGCCCGGACCGGACTGGCCCGAGTTCTTCGTCGCGCTGGCACTGAACTTCCGCCGTTCGATCCTGCGACACCGCAACGCCGCCCCGATCCTGCTGCAATATCTACCGCGCGATCTGCTCATCAGCACCTACGAGGAGACGGCGAAATTCCTGGCGGATTCGGGTGTGCCCACCTACCTGCACGTCCAGATCCTGGACGGGATGGAGCGGCTCACGCTCGGTGCGGCGCTGACCGAGGCGATGCGCGGGTCCAGCACGAAGAGCACGATCTTCCCGAATGTCGACGCCGAGTCACAGCCGGTACTCGCACACGCGCTGGCGGAGAACGCCCTGACCTCGAAACAGTTGTACGAGGAGATGGTGCGCAGCTTCCTGCACGGTGTGATGCGCGATGCCGGCGCGCCCGCCGGCCGGCCCGCCGCGGTATCGGCCTGAGCCACCACGACTTACGGCCGGTACGAGATCCGCGCGATCTCGTACCGGCCGTTCGCGTAGCGGACTATTGCGCGGGCGCGGGCATATGCACGGTCTTGATCTCGAAGAATTCCGCGAGACCCTCGGCACCGCCCTCACGTCCGAGACCGGACTGCTTATAACCGCCGAAAGGCAGGGTGAAGTCGACAACCGAACCGTTGACGCTCACGGTCCCGCTCCGGATCCGCTGGGCCAGGGCGTAACCGCGGTCCAGATCCTCGGTGTAGACCGCCCCCGACAGGCCGTAGATCGAGTCGTTGGCCAGGGCGACCGCATCGTCCTCGTCCTCGTAGGTGATCAGTGAGATCACCGGTCCGAACACCTCCTCCTGGGCCACGCGCATATCGTTGCGGACGCCGTCGATCAGGGTCGGGGCGACGAAGTGGCCGTGCGGCAGGGACTCCGGCCGGTCACCGCCGGTGAGGACGGTGGCGCCCTCGTTCACCGCGGCCTCGATATAGCCGCGCACCCGTTCCTGGTGCCGCTGCCCGGCCAGCGGGCCGAGGAAGTTCTGCGGCTCCCACGGATTACCCATCGGCAGCGCCGAATAGGCGGCGGTCAGTGCCGCGGCCACCTCGTCGTGCCGTTTCCGGGAGACCAGCACCCGGGTCAGCGCGATACATGCCTGCCCCGACTGCATACAGCCACCCATCGGCAGCGATTGCAGAACATGGTCCAGATTCGCGTCGTCGAGGATGATCGCGGCGGATTTCCCGCCCAGTTCCAGGGAGACCCGGGCGATTCGCTCACCGGCCAGCGCGGCGATCCGGCGGCCGGCGGCGGTGGAGCCGGTGAAGGTGATGTGGTCGACATCGGGGTCGGTCACCAGGCTTTCGGAAACCTCCCGGTCGGCGATCAGCACGCTGACCACACCTTCCGGGATCCGCCCCTCGGCGACGAGTTCGGCGATCACATCGGCGAATACGGCCGGGGACAACGGCGCGTCGGGCGCCCCCTTCAGGATCACCGAACAACCGGCGGCGAGCGCGGGAGCGACCTTGAACGCGATGGTGCCGATCGGCCCGTTCCACGGGATGATCGCGGCGACCACACCGGTGGGTTCGGCGAGGATGCGCGAGATTCCGCCGTCGGCGCGGGTCCGGTCCTCCCGCACCTCGAAGTGGCGCGCCTCCTCGGCCACCGCCCGGTAGAGCCCGGTGCTCATCTGCTGCGTCCCCGCGCTCACGGTCACCGGGATACCGACCTCGAGCACGCCGATGGTGGTGAGTTCGTCGAGCCGCCGCTCGAGCCGGTCGGCGATCTCGTCGATCACCGCGCCGCGCTCGGCCATCGACTTACCGGACCACACACCGGCATCGAACGAGGCGCGCGCCGCGCGTACTGCGCGCGCGACATCCTCGTGGGTGGCGCTGCGGATCCGGGCAGTCGTCTGTTCGCTCCACGGGTCGACGAGTTCGATCCACTCGTCACCGGAGGATTCCGTCCACCGGCCTCCGATGAAGACCTGTTCGCGGTCGGCGACCGGCGGCGCCGAAGCGGTGGTTTCTGTGCTGGTCATGAAGGGGCCTTCCTCAGCGGTTGTTGTAGCCGGCGTCGACGGGCAAGGTGACGCCGGTGATGTAGCGGGCCTCGCCGGAGGCGAGGAATTCCAGGGCCTGGCTGATATCGATCGACTCGATCAGCCCCACCGGCATCGGGTTCTCGAACGCGTCGTCATTCGCGACATCGGGGTTCGCGTTGACGAAAGCGCCGTATTCGGCATTGGCCACCATCGGGGTGTTCACCCCGGTCGGATCGACCAGCCGCACGGTCTCGGCGAGGTCGGCCTCAGCGGCCATCGGGTAGAACACCGTCGGAATCTGCGCGCAGATATCCATCCCGATGATCGCGGCACCCTCTTCGGCGAGCCGGACGGCATGCGATCGCCCCTGCCCGGGGGCGACACCGGTGATGAACGCGACCTTGCCTTCGAGTCGATTCATGAATTTCTCTCCCTCGCCGAATTTCGAGTTGCGGCAGTCTCCGGTGGGGTGGAAGTCCGGAGCGGACAGATCCGCGAACCGGCCCGCGGTGACAGCGGGCGGACTGATGCCGAACGGCTGTGAGTGCCGTCACACACGGTACTGCGGGAGCAGCGGCTGGTCAACAAACAACAAAGAACGTCTTTTATCTCATGTTGCATACACACCGAACCTGACGTGCGCTTCCTCCTGCTCGAATGCCAGCAGCCGGCACATGCGCACCGCCCGCTCTTCGCGCGGGTCCATCCGGAGCAGCGCCAGTTGCACGCCCGCGGCCCGCATCTCACCGAGCGCGGCCGACAGCAGCGCCGAACCCAGACCACGCCCGGCGGCCCGAGGCGCCACGACGACGGCACCGATCCATGCGGCCCGGAAACCGTCACGGTCACCGCAGGCGGTATCGAACCGGACCATGCCCATCGGCCCATCGGCGTCACGCACGGTGATCGCCCGCTCCCGGCCGTGCTCCACGGCCGGCGTTTCACGAACCGGACCGGGCAACAGTTCCGTCTCCAGTTCGACGAGTCCGGGCAGGTCGCGCACCGGTTCCGAGCCGGGCAGCGCCGCCTCCGAGGCGAGCCCGGCGAGCGGCACCGCCCACGGCCCGGAAAGATGACGCACCAGCGTCCACCGCCGGTCGATCGCCGCGATATCGAACCGCGCGGCGAGCCGTTCGGTCGCCGGATGGGTGCCGTAGGCCCAGGCCCGCAGGGACCGGGCACCGGTTCCGGCCCAGCCACCGGGCGCGGCGGTATCCAGCCCGAGTTCTTCGGTGAGCAGGGTCGCGATCCCGCGCGACCGATAGTCCGGATGCACCACGAACCGGACCGTGCCCGCACCGTCCGCGTCCACGGCCAGGTTCAGATAGGCGACCGTGACCCACGGGGCGTCCACCCGGACGCTGAGATCGCGACGGGCCAGGATCGGCAGATGCGCCACCCGTATCGAAGCGTGTGATCGCTCCCCGGTCACGCTCGGCGGGATCGCGGAGAAACCGGCCTCGGCGTCGTACTCGGCGGCCGCGCGCACCAGAGCCGACACCTGCGCGCGCTCCTCGGCGTCCAGTTCGGCGCGCCATCGGTAAGAGATCATCCGTACTCCTCGACGAGCGGAAACAGTGGCTAAATCTAACGGTAGTCGGTTTTCGGGGCAAGGCCCCGGACTTTACAGCTAAAACTAATTGGATTAGATTTAAGCAAGAGTCGACGGCACTGGGGCCGCCGCGCACGAGATTGGGAGGTAACCCGATGGCCGAGGTCGGAGCACCCCGCGAGGAACGCATTCGCCGCACGCTCGAACATCTGCGCAACGACACCACCGACGAGTTCGGGCACACCACGTGGTTCCGGCCCGAGGAGTTCACCGATACGGCGATCGCCCGGCGCGAACGCGATCTGGTCTTCGGCCGGGTACCGAGCATCGTGGCGCACGGCTCCGAGATCCCGCGGCCCGGCGATTTCTTCACCCTCCAGCTCCCCCGCAACAACGTGATCGTCGTGCGCCAGCGCGACGGCGGGGTGAAAACGCTGGTCAACCTGTGCCGCCATCGCGGTGCCATGGTGGAGAAGGAGGAGAAGGGGCGCTGCCGCCTGTTCTCCTGCCCGTACCACCGCTGGTCCTACGACACCGACGGCAGTCTGCGCACCATCACCCGCGACAACACCTTCGGCGAGGCCGATCGCGCCGAGATGGGCCTGATCGCGCTGCCCACCGAGGAGCGGCACGGTTTCATCTGGGTGATCGACGATGCCGACGCCGAGATCGATGTGGCATCCTGGCTCGGACCCGAAATGGACGCGGTACTGGCCTCGTACTCGCTCGATGCACTGGTCACCGTGCGCTCGCAGGGATTCGACGAACCGGTGAACTGGAAGATCATGCAGGACGCCTTCCTGGACGGCTACCACATCCAGTACGCGCACCCGAACACCGCGGCCAAGCATATTCACACCAATGTGCTGGCCTTCGACGATTTCGGGCGGCACTGCCGGTTCATCGCGCCCCGCAAATCCATCGACCGGTGGATCGAGGAGGATCCGGCCGATCGCAGCCTCGCATCCCATGTCACCGAGACCCATTTCCTGCTGCCCAACAGCACTCTGCTCCGCCAGCCGGACCATTTCCAGCTGCTGACCTTCCGCCCCCACCCCACCGATCCGCAGCGCAGCCGGATGGAGATGCGGTTGATCGTGCCGAAGGTCGAGGACACCGAGATGACCGAGGAACGCTGGACCAGGCTCTGGGACAAGAACTGGGAGATCCTGCTGGCCGTCCTGCACGCCGAGGATTTCCCGCTGCTGCGCGATTCCCAGGTGAGCATGGCCAGCGCCAACGCCGGACGGATGATCCTGGGCCGCAACGAAGTCGCCAACCAGGTGTTCCGCCGCGGCGTACAGGAACTGCTCGACCGGCACTGAGCCGGGCCAGGTAAACGAAGGAGTGCCGACAGTGGAGAGCGATCTCTTCGACCCCGACCACGAACTCTTCCGCGCCTCGGTGCGCGGTTTCGTCGACAAGCATGTCGTCCCGAATATGGAGAAATGGGACGCGCAGCGGCTGATCGACCGCGATACCTGGCTCGCCGCCGGCCGCCAGGGCCTGCTGGGCCTCTCGGTGCCCGAGGAATTCGGCGGCCCCGCGGAAACCGACTACCGGTACCGGGTGGTCATCCAGGAGGAGATCGCCCGCGCCGGCGCCTCGGCGCTGCAGTCCGGATTCTCCACCAATGACGATATCGTGCTGAACTACCTGCTCCGGCATGCCACCGGCGAACAGCGCCGGCAGTGGCTCCCCGGTTTCGTCAGCGGGCAGACCATCGGCGCGATCGCCATGAGCGAGCCCGGCGCCGGTAGCGATCTGCGCGCGGTCACCACCACCGCCGTGCTCGACGGCGACGAATGGGTCGTCAACGGCGCCAAGACATTCATCACCAGCGGGATTCTGGCCGATCTCGTGATCGTGTTCGCCAAGACCGATCCAGCCGCCGGATCCAAGGCATTCAGCCTGATCGTCGTCGAGGACGGTACGCCCGGCTTCACCCGCGGCCGCAAACTCGACAAGGTCGGGCTGCACGCCCAGGACACCGCCGAACTCTTCTTCGACAACGTCCGGGTGCCCGCGTCGAATCTGCTCGGGGAGCAGGGCAGCGGATTCGCGTACCTGATGCAGTCGCTGCCGCTGGAACGGCTCGGAATCGCCATCGCGGGTCAGGTCTCCGCCGAGGCGGTCTTCGCCTGGACCATGGACTACGTGCGGGAGCGCACCGCCTTCGGCAAGCGGATCGGTGAATTCCAGGGAATGGGTTTCGTGCTCGCGGAACTGCGCTCGGCCATCGAGGTCTCCCGGGCCTATATCGACCGCTGCGTCCGCGCCCACAACGCCGGTACGCTCACCGCGGTCGACGCGGCCAAGGCGAAACTGTGGGCGACCGAACTGCAGGGCCGCGTGATCGACGCGGGTGTCCAGTTCCACGGCGGCTACGGCTACATGATGGAGTACCCCGTCGCCCGGGCCTATCTCGACCACCGGATCCAGCGGATCTACGGCGGAACCAACGAGATCATGAAAGAGATCATCCACCGCGACCTCATGAAGGCCTGAGCGGCCCCGGATCAGTCGGCCCGGGCCGAGTCGCGCACGGGCCCGGGCGGCGCGAGGCGATCTGCCGTAGCGTTTCACCATGCAGTCCGATACACCGCCCGAGCGGCATCCGGGGACACGGTTGACGTCCTTCGTCAACGACGGACTCACCTTCGATGTGCTCGACGAGGGTCCACTCGATGGTATTCCGATCGTGCTGCTGCACGGATTTCCGCAGACGGCCGCGCAGTGGTCGCGGCTCACCCCGTTCCTGCACGAACACGGTTACCGGACCCTCGCTCCCGACCAGCGCGGCTACTCACCCGGCGCGCGACCTCGCGGGCGTTTCGCCTACCGGATCAGCGCACTGGTCGGCGACACGGCGGCGCTGATCACGGCGCTGGGCGGTGCACCCGTGCATCTCGTCGGACACGATTGGGGATCGACCGTTGCCTGGGCCACCGCGGCACGGCGTCCGGATCTGGTCCGGACGCTCACCTCGGTCTCGGTACCGCATCCGATGGCTTTCGCGCGCTCGCTGCTGAGCAGTAGCCAGGCCCTGCGCACCTGCTATATGGCGCTGTTCCAGGTGCCGTGGATCCCCGAGGTGGTGCTCTCCGCCGCTTTCCGGGCGGCGGGTTCGGCCGGTGATACGAGCCTGCGGCGCCGTGCCGCCGCCCTGTCGGGCCTCGACGACGAGCAGCTGGATCGGTTGCGCCGCGATATCGTCGACAGCGGTGCTCTGCACTACGCCCTGAACTGGTACCGGGCGATGCCGATCGTCGACCGGCGGCGCGCCGGGCAGAAGGTCGGCGCACCGACAACCCACGTCTCGAGCAGCCGGGACATTTTCATCGCCCGTCGCGGCGCCGAGCTGACCCCCGAATACGTGACCGGTCCTTTCGACCACGAAATCCTCGACGCGACCCACTGGGTACCGGAGGAACGCCCGGAGGAGTTGGCCGCGATCATCCTCGCCCGCATCCGCTCGGCCGGATAAGGCACCCGGCCGAGTCGGCCGCGATCACCCTCCCCCGCACTCGCGCGGCCGGCCACGGCATCCGGCCGAGTCGGCCGCGATCGTCTTGTGCCCGCGCTCGCTCAGCCGGGTGAGGGACCCTGCGACCCCGGCCGGTCTATCGATGGGAACGCTTCCCTACCACCGAACCGGGCGACAGCTATCCGGCGGCCGGTTCGGGGACGCGGGCCGGATCGGTCGCGGGAGGCTGGAGAACCCCGGCCCGGACCAGCGCGTCGATTTCGGTATCCGCCATCCCGAGCACTCCGGCGCAGACCTCCCGGGTGTGCTCACCCGCGATCGGGGCCTGCCGGGCCGGGGGGTCGGCGATCTCCGCGAAGGCCGCGGCCCGGGCAGTGGCGGGCAGGGTCATCGGCAGTAGTTCGTGCTCGACATTCGTGTAGGTCGCGCGGGCCGTCAGGTGTGGGTCGGTGAGCAGTTCCGGCAGCCGCAACATGGCACCCGCGGGTACCCCGGCCTGCTGGAGGTCCGCGGCGGCTTCCCGCGGGTCCCGGGTGCGCAGCCACTGCGCGACCAGCTGATCCGCCGCGGCGCGGTGCGCGATGCGTTGCGCCCCGGTGGCGAATCGGCTGTCGCCCCGGAGCTCCGGCCGGTCGACCAGATCGCACAGTGCAGCCCACTGGCGGTCGTCACGCACCGTGACCACACACCATTCGTCGTCGCCCGCACACGCGTACACACCGCTCGGTGCGGCATCGGGGTCCGCGTTCCCCGGCGCGGTCACCGTGCCCGGCCGCAGACCTTCGGTGACCAGCTGGGTGCCCAGTTGCATGAGCGCGGTATCGGCCTGGGCGACTTCGATATTCGTGCCGCGGCCACTGCGCCGGCGGGCGATCAGGGCGGCGAGTACCGATACGGCGGTGATATGGGCGGCGATATGGTCGGGGTAGACGGTCTGTCCGTCGCAGAGCAGTTCCGCGTCGCCGGGGTAGCGCCACAGCGCCGACACTCCACACGAGGCGCGGACCAGCGGTCCGTAACCGAGCCGGTTACGCCACGGTCCCGTGCCGCCGAACGCACTGGATTCCGAGACGATCACGCGTGGATTGATGTCCGCGAGAACCTCGTAGGACAGCCCCATCGAGGCGAGTGTGCCGGGTTTGAAGTTGGCGAGCACCACGTCCGCATCGGCGACGAGCCGACGGAACAGCGCGACGCCCTCGGTACTGCGCAGGTCCAGTCCGAGACTGCGCTTGTTGCGGTGTCCCCACGCGACGGAGGCCGCCAGCGGGGCGCCGCGTTTGGATTGGCGCAGACCGTCGGGGAAATTCACGTTCTCGATCTTGATCACATCGGCGCCGTAGTCCGCGAACTGCCGGCTCAGTTCGGCACCGAAGACGATGACGCCGAGGTCCAGCACTCTGAGTCCCGCCAGCGGCGCGGCCGATGGCGCACCGGCCGGGGTGGTGGCGGGGCGGTTCCGGGACAGGTCCACGGCATCGTGCTCGCCGGGTTCCGGTGCCCGCGTGCGGAATCCGGCGCGGTGACCGGCGATGGACACGTAACCCGAAGGGATGCGGGCATGCAGCCCTTGGGCGAGTTCGGCGTCCACGAGAGAGCCGGTCGTATCGAAATGTTCGGTGGCGAGCACTTCGGACAGCGTGTGCACGCCTCCGACCGGTACCCCGCGCCGGGCGCCCTCGGCCACCAGCTCCGCCTGGGTGTGCCCGGCGAACAGCCGCTCGATGAGGGGATGCAGAGAATCTGCGGCGGCGAACCGGGCGGGAATGGTGTCGTATTTCGGATCCGCGAATTCCGCTGGCGCCCCGAGCCATTCGAACATCCCGCGCCACTGCCGCCTGGCCAGCAGGCAGATCCGGACGTGACCGTCGCGGCACGGGAATACCGGGTAGAAATTCGACGCGTCGGGGCGGCCACGCGGAAAGTCCTCCGACCGCCCGGCCGCGGCGGACCCCTGCGTTCCGAACCCGGGATCGAAACCGTGCACCATCGCCTCGAAGGCCGAGATATCCACGGTTTCACCACGACCGGTATCGAGCCGGCGGTGGTAGGCGAGCAATGCCGCCCAGGCGGCGTGCACACCGACTGTTTCCTCGACCAGACCGGCCGGCGGAAGCAGCGGTTCGGCGCCGGGAGCCCCGGAACGGGAGAGCACACCCGACATCCCGTAGAGGACCGATTCGGTGGCCGTCCAGTCACGATAGGGTCCGTCCTGACCGAACCCGCTGATCGACACCCACACCAGACCCGGCGCGGCACGCCGGATCTCGGCCGGACCCACACCGAGCTCCGGCAGATAACCGGGCGGCCGGGATTCGAGCAGAATATCGGCGTCATCGGCCAACTCGGCCAGGCGGGCCCGGCCGGGTGCCGTGGTGAGGTCGACGGTGATCCCGAGCTTGTTCGCGTTGCGCAGGGCGAACGGGATGCTCACCCCGTCGACAACGGGGTCGGCCGTGCGCGATCGCGAGCCGCCCGGCGGTTCGACGCGGATCACCTCGGCGCCGAGGTCGGCGAGATAACGCCCACTGGATTCTCCGAGGCCGTCGGTGAGGTCGAGGACCCGGACGCCGTGCAGCGGAAGGTTCATCGTTGGCTCCTTCGGTGGTACCGCTCAGCGCGTACCGAAGTAGACGGACTTCGTGGTGTAGTAGGGGGTGAGGCCTTCCGGGCCGAGTTCGCGGCCGAGGCCGGAAGCCTTGACCCCGCCGAACGGCGCGTCCAGATCGAGTTGGTAGTGATTGACGCCCACGGTGCCGCTGTGGATCCGGTCCGCGATGGCCAGGCCGCGTTCCTCGTCGGTCGTCCACACCGTGCCGCCGAGCCCGTACCGGGAATCGTTGGCGATCTCGATCGCGTCCTCCTCGCCGTCGTACGGGGTGATCGTGAGCACCGGGCCGAAGATCTCGTCCTGCGCGATCCGCGCGGCATTGTGCACGCCTTCGAAAACCGTCGGCTCGACATACCAGCCGGTGGGCCGGTCGGCGGGGATACCGCCCCCGGTGGTGATCCGGTAACCGTCCCAGCGCCCGGAGTCGATGTAGCCGACCACCCGATCGCGCTGCGCGGCGCTGACCAGCGGACCGATCTGGGTCTGCCGGTCCAGCGGATCGCCGATGCGCAGCTTCCGCACCGTCTCGGTGACGGCCTCGACGACCTCCGCG
Organism: Nocardia sp. NPDC024068; assembly: GCF_040638875.1. Classification (NCBI taxonomy): domain Bacteria; kingdom Bacillati; phylum Actinomycetota; class Actinomycetes; order Mycobacteriales; family Nocardiaceae; genus Nocardia; species Nocardia sp. NPDC024068. The sequence continues at coordinate 96,539 of NZ_JBEZYU010000001.1, forward strand.
TACCGGCTGCGGGGCGCGAGGATCCGGGTACTCGCGTGGCAGGTCTGGCCGTTGTTCACCAGTGCGACCTCGAGCAGATTCGCCGCGAAGACATCGAGGTCGGCGTCCGGGGCGACGAGGGCGGCGGATTTACCGCCGAGTTCCAGGGTGACCGGTCGCAGCAGCCGCCCGCACACCTCGCCGATGGCCTGTCCGGCGGGCGTGGACCCGGTGAAGGCGACCTTGTCGATATCGGGATGTCCGACCAGATACGATCCGGCCTCCCGCCCGCCCGGGACGATGTTCAGGACGCCCGGCGGGATTCCCGCCTCCAGGGCTACTTCCGCGAAAACGAAGGCATCCAGAGCGGTTTCGGGTGCGGGCTTGAGCACTACGGTGCAACCGGCGGCCAGCGCGGGCGCGAGTTTCATCGCCGCCAGCGATTGCGGATAGTTCCACGGCGTGATGGCCGCGACGACACCCACCGGGTCCCGCCGCACCACCGTGCGACCGCCGAAGGCACTCGGCCGCACGTCGTCGCGCACGGTATCGCGCACCGCGTCGGCGTAGTACCCGAACATCAGGCCCGGGGCGTAGCCGTTGACGGCGATCGACAACGAGATCGGCATACCGTTCTCGCGGCTGGTGAGTGCTGCGGTCTGCTTCGCCCGCGCTTTCAGCGCCGCCGCGAACGCGTCCAGATGCGCGCCACGTTCGGCCGGGCTCAGCGACCGCCACGCCGGCAGCGCCCGGCGGGCGGCGGCCACAGCGGCGTCGATATCGGCCTGCTCCGCCAGCGCGGAGGTGCCGAGAACTTTCTCCGTCGCCGCCTCGATCACCTCGACGGTGGAATCGGTACGCGGGGTGGCCCATTCGCCGTCGATGAACAGCGCGCGCCGGTCCAGGGTGGTGTCCATTTCGGTCCTCGGGTAGTTCGGAATGATCAGAGGGTTTCTTCGCGGCCGAACAGCGTGGAGCTGACGATCGGGGCCATCGGCCCGCCGATGAACAGCGAGATATGTGCGCCGGCAACGGGGTTGGCCGAGGTGCCACGGATCTGCCGTACGGCCTCGGCGGCCAGCCCCATCCCGTTCACGAAGGAATCCGCGATATTGCCGCCACTGGTGTTGACGGGCAGTTTTCCGATACCCGCGGTCAGATTGTCGACGGTGAGCACCTCACCCGCGGCCGGGCCGGCCGGAGCGAGTCCGTGATCGATCAGGGCGGCCACGGCGGGGCCGCTGAAGTTCTCGTACACCTGGACGACGTCGACATCGCCGGGTCCGAGCCCCGCGGCGGTCCAGAGGCGGTCGGCCACCCCTGGACAGCCGGGACGGCCCGCGAACCCGGCACTGGTGTAGAGGTCGTCGTTGTCGACGATCGACGAATAGCCACCGGGCGCCCCCTGACTACCGGCCAGGACATAGGCGGCATCCGGCCGGAGCGCGCGGGCGCGCTCGGCGGGCACCAGGACCAGCGCGACCGCGCCGTCGCTCTCCCGGGAGCAGTCGAAGAGGTGGAACGGCTCGGTGATCATCCGTGACGATTCGTAGCCCTGCTCGTCGAGTGGTCTGCCGTATCCGGCGGCCGTCGGGTTGTTCTGGGCGTGCCGGTACGCGGCCAGCACCAGTGCCCGCAGCGCTTCGCGCGGTACGCCGTCGTGTTCCAGCAGCCGCTGGGTCCGCAGCGCGCACACCTGGGCGGGCGAGCCGACCCCGTGCGCGAGATAGTGCGGACCGTAGAAGTACTTCGCATAGCCGAGCCGGCCGCTGTCCTCCTGCGCCATCGCCCGGAACACCACGACGCATTCGGCCTGACCGGTGGCGATGGCCACCGCGGCATTGTTGATCGCGGCGGCGACGGCGCCCCCGCCGCCGCCCCACATCATGGTCGACCAGCGCACCTCCTCGACACCGAGTGCACCGCCGAGGATCGCGCCGTCGTGTCCGCCACCGGCGTAGGAGACGAAACCGTCCAGCTCCCGGGGGGATATCCCGGCATCGGCGCACGCGGCGACGATCGACTCGAGGGTCATCCGCAGCTCACCGTGCGGCGCCTCGCCCCGCTTGTAGTGCAGATCGGCGATGCCGACGACCGCGGCGGCTCCGCGTAGCGACCCAGTGCTCACGAACGTGCTCCTTCTGTGCTGTCCCGCCGCCACCGCAGCAGCGGCCAGGTCGCGCCCTCGTCGAGTTCGATATGCCCGGCCACCCGGTCCCCGATCCGGACCCCGTCGGCGTCGTCGCCGGTGAGAATCCCGAGGACGCGGCGATTACCGGCGCCCGGCAGTTCGACCAGAACGGTCACATACGGTGTCCGGTCGGCGAGTTCGGTGATGAACGGATAGTGACTGCGCGACCAGCTGTAGACGGTGCCCACCGGCTCGACCGCTTCCCAGCCGGGGTCGAAGGTGTGGCAGACCCCGCAGATCCACTGCGGCCCCCAGATCCACTCGGCGCACTGCCCGCAGCGTTGCAGGCGCAGTTCGCCCGCGACCAGCCCGTCCCAATACGGCTGATCCAGGCCGTCCGCGGCGGGTCCCCAGGGGAACTCGCGGACAGGGGGGTCTGCGTGGTCACGCTGCGCTACCGCCTCCGGGCCCGACTCGCTCATGCTGTGTCCACCGGGCACGAGCGAGGGCCCTGCATGGTGACGCTTCGCTGCCGCCTCCGGGCCCGACTCGCTCATGCCGGGCCCCCGGCGGCAGGGAAGTTCTCGAGTGCGGCGGCCTTCCAGACACCGTCGTGGAGCTCCCAGATCGAGCGCAGCCCGATCACACCGTCCGGGGTGTCGTAGACCGTCTCGCCGATCTGCTTGTCGCCGTCGGCGCGGACGTCTTTGATCTCGAAACCGTTCACCGCACCCCGGGGCACCGTGACACCGTCGAAGACGGTGGACAGATTCTCCGGCACCATATCGGCCAGCGCCGCCTTCATGTTCCCGGTCACGACGTGGCCGACATGGCGCTCGTAGAGCGCGCGGAAGTCCTGTTCGGACATGACTCTCTCCTTGCTCCCCCGGGGTCGCCGATGCCGTGCGGCACGCGGTGACCGATTACTTTTACCTTATGTCTTTAGGTTTATCCAGTCAATGACCGGCCCGCGGCAAACCTGCCCTGCCAGGTCAGTCTGTGGAAAACCGGAAACTTCCGTCCACGGCGATCGTCACTCGTTCGCCCGCGACATCCTCGGTCGCGAGGCGTGCCGAGGCCTCCGGGTCATCGGTGACTGCCAGCGTCCGCCCGCTCGGCGTGCGCGCGGCGAGGAAGCCCCGCTCGGGCCGCCCGTCACGGTCGTGGACCGCGGTCCACGATTCGATCGTCGCCCGGCCCGCGTACCCGGGTTCCGCGCCGACCGTCGGCTCCCGGTCCACGACCGGCTGCACATCCTCGCGCCGGAATCCCACCGCCGGCGGCTCGGTCCGGTACACCCCGAAGGCGTGTTTGGTCAGGTAACCGCCATTCGCGGTCACCAGCCCGTATGAGCCCGGCGATTCACGCAGCCGGGTGGCCAGGGCCGCGATCGCGTGGGTGCTGTAGTTGTTCCACGGCCCGCCCGCGAAGGTCAGGCCACCGGTGACCGTCAGCGGCCGGCCCGGATCGTCCACGGCGAGTCCGAGTTCCCGCGCCGCCACCTGCACGGCCGACGGGAAACACGAGTACACGTCGATATGGGTGAGGTCGTCCAGCCCGATGCCGGCCAGATCGAGGGCACGCGCGCCCGCGATCCGGATGGCCGGCGACCGGTCGAGCGCACCGCGCGCGGCGATATCGTAGGTGTCGTGCGCCTCGGTGCCCGACTGGGGAAACACCCAGTTCTCCCGGGCGATCCCGAGCCGGGTGGCCACCTCCACCGAGCACAGCAGCAGCGCCGCGCCCTGCTCGACCATATTGTTCGAGTTCATCAGCTTGGTGTAGGGCGAGGCGATCCACCGGTTGTCGGCGCTGGGGGTCACGATCTCCGCGGCGGTGTATTCGCGTTGCGTCCAGGCATACGGATTCGCGGCCGCGACCTTGCTGAAGCCCGACCACAGCTCCCCGATCGCAGCCCGATGGTCCTCGATCGTGCGCTCCGCGCCGATCCGTAACGCCTGTTCGAACAGTGGATAGATATAGGCGGGCCGGTCCAGCCCGGCGCGTTTCTCGGTTTCCGAACGCATCGGCACTTCGGGCACCAGCATCGGCGCGGGCGCCACGGTGTCGTCCTGCACGGTCCAGTCGGGCCGAATCCCCTGGGCACGCAACTTCGTGCGGGTCCGCCAGGATTCGGCGCCGCCGATGAGCACGACCTCTGCCCGCCCGGCCGCGATATCCTCGGCGGCCGCATTGACCAGGGCCTGCGGGGTGCTGCCACCACTGCCCGTATATCCGGTGTGCGCGGGCTGCGCGCCGATACGTGCCGCGACGAGCGCACCGGGATCGCGATAGCGCCAGGAGAGCAGGCCGACGATCCGCACCGAGCCGACCAGTTCGAGCAGCCGGGCGCTACCGGCTTCGTCGGCCGCCCGGGCCGCCGCATCGGCGATCAGGTCGACCGGTTCCCGGCCGCCCGCGCGATCGCTGATCTGTCCACCGCCGACGAGAACCGGCGTTCGCGGGTCCAGTGTCACGACCGCACCGCCTCGAGGATCCGCTCCCGCGATTCGGGGCGCGGCCGGCCGCCGAGTATCAGCGTGGTCAGGCAGGTCGGTTTCCAGCGGTTCACGATATCCTCACAGATCTTGTCGACGGGTCCGAGGAGCGCGACGTCCTCCACCATGGCCGTGGGCACCGCGCCGGCCGGCATCTGTGCAGCGCCTCGATGAGTCGGCATTCATCCCCTCGAGCGCACCTGGGCGGTTGCGGCGAAGCAGCAGTACGCCGGACCGCGGACACTCGGTCCGGATCAGGTCGGCCATACGTCCTATTCCCTCGGATCGGCTGTCACGGCACCTTCGAAAGCGTCGGGCCGTCGACCTCTAAAGCTAATACCATTAGGTTAAGATCTCAACATCCGTATGCGCCGGAAACGAACTCACACCGATCGGGCGATCGGCGCTTTTCGTCGTTATCCCGTGACAGCGTGGATGGCCGCGGAGTGAGACCGCGCGAGCCGCGGTGCTGCGTCGGGAAATCTGACCGTGACCCCGCGCGCGTAGGCTCATCAGGTGAAGCAACTGACGATCGGTGTCGTGGCGACCTCCCACAAGGAGGACGAGCATCGGCTCGCGATCCATCCGGCGCACTTCGACCGGATCGACCCCGGCATCCGCGCGGGCATCTTCCTCGAACACGGTTACGGAGACCGGTTCGGTTACTCGGACGCGCAGCTCGCACCGCTGGTCGCCGGGCACCGGACGCGCGCGGAGCTGTTCGCCGGATGTGAGGTTCTGTTGCTGCCCAAACCGCTGGCCGAAGACCTCGAGGACCTGCGCCCCGGGCAGGTCGTGTGGGGGTGGCCGCATTGTGTGCAGGATCGGCGAATCACCCAGCTGGCCGTGGACCGGCAGCTGACCCTGATCGCGTGGGAAGCGATGAACCATTGGACCGCGGACGGAAATTTCAGCCTGCACGTCTTCCACAAGAACAACGAGCTGGCCGGTTACTGCTCGGTCATGCACGCACTGCGACTGCGGGGTGTCACCGGCGACTACGGCAAGAGATTGCGGGCCGCCGTCATCAGCTTCGGTGCCACGGCCCGGGGCGCGGTGCGCGCGTTGTCGGCACTCGGGATCAGCGATGTGACGGTGCTGACCCAGCGCAGCGTTTCCGCTGTCGCCTCGCCGTTCGCGTCCGTGCGGATGCAGACCTTTCAGCGCGACCCCCGCAACCCCCGCCATACCCTGGCATTGAAGGCGCCGGAGCCGGGGCCGCTGGCCGAGATGCTTGCCCACTACGACGTGATCGTCAACTGTATGTTCCAGGACACCGAGAATCCCCTGCTCTTCGTCCTGGACGAAGACCTCGGGCTGTTTCCGCGTTCGACCCTGTTCATCGATGTCTCCTGCGACGCGGGTATGGGTTTCGAATGGGCCCGCCCGACCTCGTTCGCCGAACCCATGTTCACCGTCGGTGAGGATCTGCACTATTACGGCGTCGACCACAGCCCGTCGTATCTGTGGAACTCGGCCACCTGGGAGAACTCCGAGGCCCTGCTGGAGTATCTGCCGATCGTGGCGGGCGGGCCCGACGCCTGGGACGGCAACGAGACCGTCCGGCGGGCGATCGAGATCCGCGAGGGCCGCATCCGGAACCCGCGGATCCTCTCGTTCCAGGGGCGGGCCGAGACCTACCCCTACGGGCCTCGGTGACCTCGACCTTCCCGGCGAGCCCTGGCACCCCGGCGACGTAGGTCGGCACGCTCCAGCCAGGTATAGACCGCGTCGTACCCGGCCATGACGAGCGCGACCACACCCGTGAGACCGGTGATCACCGCAGCCGGGATCAGGTTCGACGCCGAACACAGCACGGCCACAACCAGGAGTCCGGCGCCGATACCGAGGCTCCACCTCCCGAGGCCGCTCATGCCGCCACCACCTCGCCGCCCAGCGCGCGCACCTCGTGCGACCCGATTCTCTGGGATGTGTCTGTCACCGTTTTCCGTTCGACGTAGCGGCAGGCGAGTGTGAATTCTAGACCTTCTCGGGCGGATTCGCGTCCGCCGGATTGCCCGACCCGAAATTCTCCGATCGAGTCCTACCGACTGTGCATTCCTCACAAAGCCCCGCCGAAACTATGGCAATACAGACCGTTTCGCGACGAGTATCTGCCGTCTAGCATTATCCACCAGAGTTCGTGCGAGTTACCTCTTCATTCCTGTATCACCACGATGTCGAAATCCAGTGGACGAATTCCACTCCGGTTGGGATGAAATCATATGGCCTCAACGCCGATACCGGCACCGCGCGGGATCGGAGACGCGCCCGTTTCGCTCTCACGTAGTCCCGCGGCAGCCCTGATGAGCGGAGTGGCACGGCTCTCCACGACCGCTGCCCACCTCTGCCGAGGTCTCGGCAACCGGCTGTTTTCCACCAGTCACCACCTCGCCGGACCGAACGGGGCGGCAGCGAGGCTGGACGGTGTGGACCGCCGCGCCGGAGCGGCCCTGCTGGGCAGTGGAAACGTACATCTGCGTCGCAATCATGTCGAGGAAGCGATGAAACCCCCGAACGAGAAGGCGGGGTATGGAGGCGCGCTTCTGGTCGGCGGTGGGATCGCGGTAGCCGGTGCGGTGGCGGCGGGAGGTGGTGGCGGCTCGGAGCCCTCCGGCGGATCCGGCGGCAACGGGGACGACAACGGTGGGGACAACGGTGGGGCAGCCCCGGCGGACCGGGAACGGCGTCCCGCTCCGGAAGGGTCGAAGAATTACCTCGAAGGCCCGTTGGACACCGGCCTGCCCGGCGATTTCGACGAACAGCTGGATCGGGTCGGCGGCGGTGATTCCGCCGCCGAACAGAAGATCCGGGAATTCCGCACCAACGGTTGGCAGATCAGATTCACCGAGCCGGGGACGATCAAAGGTGAGACCTACATGGATTGGGACCATGTGAACAATGACGGCCTACACACTCTGTGGCTGTCCACCGACCTGATGAATCTCCCGCCGGAGGAATTGCTCACGACCATCGCGGAAGCCATTCCCTGATCCGGACGCCTATTCGTCCAGCTTCGCGAGAATGCGGTCGGCGATCGACGCCAGGGCATGTACCTGATCTTCGGTGAGCGCGTCGAATACCAGCTCACGCACAGTTTCGACATGTTTGGGTGCCGCTTGCTCGATAGCCTCGCGCCCCTGCTCGGTGAGCACGATGAACGCGCCGCGCGCATCGTCGGGGCAGTCTTCGCGGACCACCAGCCCGCGGCGCTGCATTCTTCCGAGGTGATGGGACAGCCGGCTCTTCTCCCATTGCAGTGCCTGCCCCAGCTCACCCACCCGCATCCGGGGCTCCGGCCGATCGGTGAGCTGGACCAGCACATCGAAATCGGACAGCGAGAGCCCGGAGTCGTTCTGCAACTGCCGGTGCAGCCGGGCGACCAGCTGGGTGTGCATCCGCAGATAGCCCCGCCAAGCGTGGCGCTCCCGCTCGTCGAGCCATCGCGTCTCGGTCATATGGCCAGGTTAACGCATTAGTTGACATATCACCAAACTCCGCGCACCATCTAGGTGATACATCAACTACTCACCACGGAGGAACCCGATGACAACCGCGACGAACGTGAAAGAGCTGAGCGGGACCTACGTGCTCGACCCGGCGCACACCCGGGTGGGTTTCGTCACCCGGCACGCGATGGTGACCAAGGTGCGCGGGGCGTTCAACGAGTTCACCGGCAGCGCCCGCTTCGATGCCGAGAACCCCGGCAACTCGTCGGGCGAGGTGACCATTCAGGCGGGCAGTATCGACACCCGCAATGCCGATCGCGACAACCATCTGCGCGGCCTCGACTTCCTGGGGCTGGAAGAGCACCCGGAGATCACCTTCCGCTCGACCGCGATCACACCGACCGGCCCGGACACCTTCGATGTGACCGGCGACCTCACCATCAAGGGCATCACCCGCTCGGTGACCGTCCCGTTCACGTTCGAGGGCCAGGCCGACGATCCCTTCGGTAACACCCGGGTCGGCTTCGAGGGTGCGACCACGATCAGCCGAAAGGATTTCGGGATCACCTGGAACGCCGCCCTGGAGACCGGTGGCGTCTTGGTCGCCGACAAGGTCGTACTGGAATTCGAGGTCTCGGCCATCAAGCAGGACGCGTAGCACCCGACCCGATTCCCGGGGACCGGCCGAGCCGACCGAGAAGCTCGAACTCAGCGCTCGGCCGGGTCGCGCAGCGCGGTGACCACATCGACGACGAGATTGCAGAGGACGAATACCGCGGCTGCGAAGGTCGTCGTCCCGACACGACCGCGACCGAAGAGTTTCCTCGTCGCAGAATTTTAATGAGCGCGCCCGGGACCGGGCCGGAATTCGCGGACCAGGAAAGCCGATCTCAGCTGCCACAGGCCCGCGGGATGGGCCGGGTCGAGCCCGGTGACCTCATGGATCCGCCTGAGCCGGTAGTCGAGGGTGTTCGGGTGGATGTGCATGGCTTCGGAGGTGCGGCGGCGATCGGAGTTGTTCCGGATGTGCTCACGCAGTGTGTCGAGCAGTTTCGGGTATTCGTCGAGGGGTTCCAGGAGCGAACGCAGGGCCTCCCGCCCCGGGCCGGGCCGGGTCAGCTGGTATTCCAGAGCGAAGTCGGCGAAGCGGTGGACGCCCGGGCTGCAGCCGAGCCGGTGCGCGATATCGAGAATGTCGTGGGCGCGGTCCACCGAGGAGGGGACGTCACCGGCCCGGGCGGTGGCCACCGCCGCGGTGATCGGCGTCCCCGCGGCCCGGGCCAGGGCGGCCACCAAATCCTCCGTCGCCGCCGGAACGGCGGGCTCGCCCGGCAGCAGTACGGTCCCGCCGTCCACGCTGAGCAGTGACAGCGCGCGTCCGCCCCAGGACAGGGCCGACAGGGCCGATTGGGTACGCCGCAATTTCCGGCGAGCCACCACTGAGGCGTCGACGGCCGGGTCGCCCTCGTCGGGATGCGGGGCGATGGACAATGCCAGGACGGTGTAGGTGTCGTGGATCTCGAAAGCGAACCCGGGCGTGGACATCCGGGCGGGCAGACCTGCCAGCAGGGCGGAGGTGAACGCCTGCACGGTCGTGTGGTCTTCACCGGCGGCCGCCTTCATATCGCGAACGTACGCGCGCGACACTGTGGCGCTGATGATCCGCAGCGCTGCCACCACACTTTGTGAGCCGGCGAGCACACTGTCGCGGTCCGTCCGGCCCGGCTCGAGCCGTCCGAGGCATTCGCGAAAGGTCTCGTTCACCCGGTGCAGCAGCGACTCCAGCGGAATACCCTCGTAGGCCCACCTGTTCGCGGCATCGGTCAGCCGGGCGGTCGCCGCCGAAGTCTCTGTCGCGGTGAGCAGATCCGAGGCCAAGCGCAGGCACCGCCGCACGGCGATATCGAGTGGTGTGCTGCGAGTGGCGAGTTCGTGTGATCGCTGGAGGACCAACCCCGCCAATCGGGCGGGCGCCGTCCCCGCTCGACCACCCGAGCCGGGCGACGCGTCGGTCATCGCGTTCGAAGAGCAAGAAACAGTGATACTCACGAGGACTCCTTCGGCCTGCTCCGGCGATCCTCGGCGGGTCCGCCGGAGATCGGAGCCCACGGTGGCGTGTACTCCCGAATCCGGCTGGTCCCGCTGATCCTTCGCCAGGACGACCAGCGTAAACCTGAGATCCGCTCATCTACTACTCACTACTCTTGCGGGCCGTCCGCCTTCGGATGAATGTCAATTCACCTGCGAATACAGAAGTTCATCCGACACTGCGCGGGCCTTCGACGACCATGGGGGTCGTCAGGTGCTCACTTTTCGCCGCCCGCACAACGGATGCACGACTGCGCCGGTTTCATCGCAGTAATCGGTCCTTCGACCGGACCTAGGTGGCGATCTCGCCCGCCCGGCCGGCAGTCTTCGCCGCCTCGGTTTCCAGCCAGGCGCTGAGCATGCGCGCGGTCATCTCGACGGCTTCGTGGCGGGCCGCGCTGTCGACCTCGGCGGCGGAAGCACGCAGAACTGCCGCAAACCCGGTATTGATGATGACGTAGGTCATGACGTCGTACTCGTGGTCGTCGCCGGGGCCGAGTATCTGGATCAGCAGCACCTTGATCAGTAAGCGCAGCCGGGGTTCGAATTCCGGGATACCGCTGCTGTAGAACTGCACGCCGTCGACCAGGGCGCGAACCAGATCGGCGTTCGCCGCGAGTTCGTCGCTGACGGCGTGCAGGATTTCGGCGAACAGGGTGTTCATCGATGTGTCCCGGGCTCCGGAAACCTGTTGCGTGAGACGTCTTTCGATGGTGTCATGCAGGCGCCTGAGTAGTTCGTCGACCATGACGGAGCGGTCGGCGAAGTACCGGTAGACGGTGCCGATGCTCAGTCCTGCCTCGGCCGCGATCCGGTTCGTCGAGGTGTTCGCGATACCGCGTTCGCCGAACAGGCGCGCCGCGGTGTCGAGGATATGTTCTCTGGTGGCCTTCGCACGCGCCTGCGTCGGACGCCGGCGAGTGCCGGTTTTCGAGGGCATCGCTCACTCCTGACTGCTCGGTCCCCGCCGCGGGATGCTCATGACGACGTCCGCTGTGGGCGGCTCAACGACTCCGGAGCTGCGCGCGCCACAAGGCTTCGGCGCGCCCGATATCGGTGATCGGCGGTTCCTGGTAGAGCCATTCCCGCGCGATGCGATGCCAGTTGTTGCGGGCCTCCAGCTGGCCGAGTGTCGCGAAGGTGAACAGATCCGCGCGCCGGGAGAAGAGGTGCTCCGGAGGAAGCAGCTGCCGGTGCATATCGTGGAAGCGATCTGCGCGCGGATCTATCGCGAGGACCAGCGCCGCGGTCGCGAGTTCGGGCGTCACCGTGATCTCCTCGTCCGACAGGTGCCAGCCTGCGGCAGCCCAGACATATTCGAGGCATTCCTGCGGTGATATCTTCGCGCCCCGATCGACGATGCCGCGTCCCACCCAGTATCGGTACAGGTCATCGGCGCGGTATTCACCGGCGGCGCGCAGGCATATCCGTTCGAAATCCGTATCCGCGGGACGCATTCGGTTGTAGAGACCGAAATCGACGAACGCGAGCCGGCCGTCCGAGGCGAGCAGGATGTTTCCCGGATGGGGATCACCGCAGAACTCGTGATCGGTGAACAAGGACGTGATGTAGAAGCGATAGATCAGCTCCCCGACCCGATCGCGTTCGAACCGGGACAACTCCCGGATCCGGTCGAACGAGTGTCCGTCGACGAATTCGGTGACCAGCACTCGTTTCCCGCAATGCGCTTCGACGATATCGGGAACGGTGATGAACGGGTGGCCGCGGTACCGTGCCGCGACATCGCGCTGGGCGCCGGCTTCACACCGGTAGTCCAGTTCACGTTCCAGATTGGCGGCGATCTCGGCGAGAACGGCGGAATCGGCCGCGCTGGGCACCAGCGACTTCCACAATCCGGCGAAGAACTCCAGATTGCGAATATCCGCGTCGATGGCCGCACCGATGCCCGGATACTGGACCTTCACCGCGACCCACCGGCCGTCCCGCAGTTTCGCGCGATACACCTGACCGATGGACGCGGCGGCGATAGGCGTCTCATCGAAGTCCGAGAACACCCGCCCCAGCGGTCCGATATCGGTTTCCAGCACGCCGCGCATCTCGGGAAAATCCACGGTCGGCGCCCGATCGCGCAGTTCCGCCAATTTCTGCCGGAACAGCTCGCGATGCGATTCGGGCACCAGATCGAGGTCGAGTACCGAGAGCATCTGCCCCAGTTTCATCGCCGCGCCCTTCATACTGCCCAGTACGGCGACGAGTTGTTGCGCGGCCTGGAGTGTCGATCGCTCAGCGAGTACGTGTCGCGCCGCCTCGGATCGGCCCGCCATCGACAGCCGCGTCCGGACACCGCGCACCGCCTGGTCGGCAGCCATCCGGCCCAGTACGCCTCCGCGACGCAGCCGGCCACGCGGTATTTCCGCCGCCACGACACCACATCCTTCGAATTCGGGTACCGATTATTCGCCCTGGTCCTCGGCGTGGATCCAGAACCCGGGCGAGGTGCCGCCGATCGGGACGCGGTCGCTGCCGGTCTTCAGGGCGTCGCCGAAGTACCGGATCCGGTAGTGGCCGGGTGTCGCGTCGGCGGGGCTGTGCCAGGCGATCGTGATCCGCGAGCTCGAGCCGGGGCCGGGCGCCCAGCTGAAGGTGGTCGTCCAATCACTGTCGTCGGCGATGGTTCGCCAGCGCTCCCCGTCGCGCCGCTGCACCATGAGATAGGTGCTGCCACGATGTAGATCGTGGTTGGGGTGCGCGCCGGCGAACTCGACCTCCACCCGCTCCCCGGCCCGGTATTCGGACGCGGGTTCGGTGAGCACATCGCCGAACCCGTATCCCACCGGCGGAAAGTCCGACGGCAGAGCCGATTCCGCGGGCCGCTGCCGCTCCGAGAGATCGGGCGCCCTGGTATCGGACGATACCGCGCTGCCGTCGCGCATCGCGGTCGCGAGCTGCGCCGCGACCTGCTGCAGGGCCGGCAGCTCCCATCGGCCGAACAGCGTGCTCGCGCCCTCGTAATGCTGTGCGTCGTACTCCTGCGGAGTCGTGACGTAATGGATGTAGGCGTTGCTGTATCCGGCGACCAGGACGTTGGCCGGCTCGGCGCCGAGGGCAGTTGCCACCGTGCGGCGCAATCGCAGGCCGGCGGCGATCGTCACCTCACCCGGGATACCGAGCAGATACAGCTCCCCGATCTGGAGGAGTTGCACCGGAACGATCTCTTGGACATACGGTCCGATCCGATTGAGCAGCCCGCCCGGGGCGACGATCGCCTTGGGCGCCTGCGCATCCCGCAGCGACGGCGCGAACCGGTACGCCAACCGCGACAGCAGCTCCCAGCCCGGATTCCGGCCTTCGCGGAAGGTCTTCCAGTGGGTGGGCCCGTCGTATCCCGCCCCCGCGAAGGCGGCCGCTCCCCCGGCCGGTCGTCCGGTCCGGTGTTCGCGTTCGTCTCCGGTGAACTCCGCGGACACGGTGACCGCGGACAGATCGATATGGACGGAGCGGAAATCGATGCTGCCGGCCATTCGAGGCATGTACCCCGCCGCGAGTTTCGCCGCGACCTCGTACTGGCGCAGGCCGAGGATCCGGGTGTTCTCGAACTCGTCGCCGGTAGGACCGTCACCGGGGCCGCCGCCCAGGTTGGGCGACATATCACCGGCGTTGGTCTGCGCGAAGGCCGCGACGAAGTCGGGGTCCGGGTCTGCCAGGTAGTTCACGCCCTCGACCACATGCTCCCAGTGATAGGCGGCGTACCCCTTGTTGTCGCCGCTGATCAGGGTGTTCCGGTTGGTCATCGAGGTGCAATGCGTGGCGAACCAGTTGACGACACCGACCGGTTCGCCCTCGCGATCGATACGCAGCAGGGTCGTCTGCGGATCGATGGCATCGGGAAAGAATTCCTTTTCCTCCTGCGGGTTCCGGTCGAATGCCGCGCGCGAGCGATTGACGCTGGCGTCGTGCAGCTCGCCGTGTGCCAAACGCAAGGTCGCCGGTGCGAGATCCTCGTGCGCACCCTCCACCGCCTCGATGATGCCGTCGACGATCGCCGCGAACGTTCTGGGCCGGAACCCGGCCGAGCCGTTGTACAGCCGGTGGTGCGAATAGCCGCCGGGCCCGCAGTGGGTGTGGGTTGCGGTGAGCATCACGTTGGACTCGGTATAGGTGTCGCCGAAGCGCTCGGCCAGGCGGCGCAGCACCTCCTGGGTGATGCTGGAGAAGATCAGCGGCAGGTCGGTCACGACCAGCAGGACCCGCCGGTCGACGAGGGGGTCCACGAAGACGAACGCGCGAGCGCGCAAACGGAGGTGTATCCCCGTCGTCTTCTGATCGGCCCTGCCATAGCCGAGCATGCCGGCCTCGGCCGGTTCCCCGGTGATGTCGGCAATGGCACGTCCGACCAGATGGCGGTCGGTCGAATAGTTCGTTTCCGGCATCGACCTCTTCTGTCCTGTTGGAATCGCCTCGCGGCGGCGGCCCGGATTCGTACAGGGACAAACTAGCAAGGGCGGAGTCGGGATCGCCTTGCGCGATAACCACCACAGCACCGGATGCGAGCCGTATCTCGCTCGAACATTTACGAGAAATGGGACCGCCGTGGGGCCTAGGATCGCTGCGATGACGATTTCCGACCATGCCTCGGGCCGGGCTCCGCACGGTGCCCCGATCGATACCGACGATCCGCGGATCCCGCTGTACGTACCGGAGTTCGCGGTCGACCCGCACAGCGCCTATCGCGAGATGCGCGAGCGATACGGGCCACTGGTTCCGGTGGATGTGGCGCCCGGCGTGCCCGCCACCTTGGTGATCGGCTACTACACCGCACTGCGTATCTTCAACGATCCGGATCATTTCCCTGCCGACCCACGCATCTGGCAGCGCACGATCCCTTCGGACTGCCCGGTGCTGCCGCTCATGCAGTGGCGGCCCAATGCCCGGCGCAACGACGGCACAACGCATGCGCGCTATCGGCAGGCGATCGTCGCGGGTCTGGCGGAGGTCGACCCGTATGGTCTGCACGAGACCGTGGCGCAGGCCGCTGTTCCGCTGATCAATTCGTTCTGCGGGGACGGATCCGCGGACCTGGTTCGCCAGTACGTTTTCCCGCTCACCTTCGCCGCGCTGAACGCGGTGCTGGGTTGCCCGGCCGAGATCGCCCAGCGGGCCGCGGCCGGGATGGCCGCGATGTTCGAGGGTGTCGGCGCCGAAGACGGCGCCAGGGAGCTGATGGAATCGCTACTGGAACTGGTCGCGCTCAAACGTCACGCGCCCGGCGATGATGTGACGACCCGGATACTGCGGCACCCCAGTGCCCTGACCGAGCCCGAGATCGTGAATCAGGTCGCCACTCTCTACGGCGCGGGCATCGAACCGCTGCAGAACCTGATCGTCAACGCGCTGCGCCTGATCCTCACCGACGAGCAGTTCGGGGACAGCGCACTCGATGGAAGCCTGTCCACCCGGGACGCTCTCGACCAGGTGCTGTTCAATGATCCACCGATGGCCAACTTCTGTTTCACTTTTCCGAAGCAGCCGGTTCTCATCGACGATTGCTGGTTACCGGCGCATCAACCCGTCGTCATCAGTATGGCGGCGTGCAATACCGATCCGGTGATCGGTTCGAGCCGGCTCACGGGCAACCGGGCGCACCTCGCGTTCGGCGGTGGGCCGCATGTGTGCCCGGCCAGCTCGCTGGCCTACCTGATCGCTCAGGACGCCATCGACCAACTGCTGGACGGATTACCCGAGATCCGGCTGGGCGTCCCGCCCGCCGATCTGACCTGGCGGGCGGGCGCCTTCCACCGTGCGCTCACCGCGCTGCCCGTGGTGTTCCCGCCCTCGCCTCCGCTGACCCCGGTATAGGCGTCATATGTTCCGCTGCCGGGCAACGTTGTTCAACCAGTCGGCCACGACCCGATCGGCGATCGTTGGATCGGTTCGCATGATGCGGGTCAGTTCGAGGCCGCGAACCAGGGCCATGAGTGATTCGAATGCGGTCCGGGCCGCTTCGGGATCGGCGATCCCGGCATGCTGATGGAACAGCGCCCACAGCGCCGAGCCCAACCGTCTTTCGGCCGGTAGCAGCGCCGCGCGCAACTGCGGGTCGGTGCGGGAGGCGGCCCACAGTTCGATCGCGGCCTGGAACGGAGGGCCTGCCATCGCCGACCGGATCGCGTGCACCATCCGGGGCAGGGCGTCGGGGCCGTCGCCGAGGTTCGCCACGAGATCGCCGAGGTCATGCAGGCGGATATCGGCGATGTGGTGGATCGCGGCGACGAGCAACTCCGATTTCGATCCGAAGTGATGCAGCAGGGCGCCCCGCGAAACCCCGGCCTCGTCCTGGATCCGTTGGGTGGTCGTATCCGCGTAACCGTGGTCCACCAGACACCGGACCGTAGCGTCGAGCAGCGCCGCACGAGTTCTCGCGTGCTGCGCTTTCCGCGTCAGGCCGCCGGTGCGCCGCGCGGCGGATTCGGGGTTACCGGGTTTCCGGTTCACAGCGGCCTGAGCTCACCGTCTGCGATCTGGTCCCGAAGCCGGAATTTCTGCAGTTTGCCCATGGCGTTCACGGGGTAGCTCTCGACGCGATACCAGGATTTCGGGGTCTTGTGCGGGGCGAGACGCTCCCGCAGGTAGTCGTGCAGTTCCGCGGATGAGGGGGTCGGCTGCGCCGGATCGGGGCGGACGACGGCGGCCACGCTCTCGCCCCACGCCCCGTCCGGCAGTCCGAGCACCACCGCGTCGGTGAGGGCCGGATGCGCGGCGAGGGCCGCCTCGATCTCGCGCGGATAGATGTTCTCGCCGCCGCGGATGATCATGTCCTTGAGCCGCCCGGTGACGCGGACATAGCCGCGTTCGTCCATGGTCCCCAGATCACCGGTGTGCAGACGCCCCTCGGCATCGATCGTTTGCGCGGTTTCCGCGGGCATATCGAGGTAGCCGATCATCTGCTGATAGCCGCGGGCGCAGATTTCACCCTCGACTCCGAGGGGTTGCACCGACCCGGTCGCGGGATCGCGGATGGATACCTCGACTCCGGGAAGGGGGCGTCCCGCCGTGTACAGGTTGTCCTCGCGGCTGTCGGCCGGGCTCGTCTGGCACACGATCGGAGCGAGTTCGGTCTGGCCGTATACGGCGCTGGTCGCCGCGCCGCAGGCGGTCGCCCAGCCGTCGGCCAGCGCCGGCGGGACGGCATCGCCCCCGGACATCACCACCTGCAGCGCGCCGAGATCGAATTCGGCGAAGCGGGGGTGTGCGAGCAGGGCGTGCAGCATGGCGGGTACGCCGCCGAAGATCTCGGCGCGGTACTCCTCGACAGCGGTCAGCATCGTGGTGGGATCGAAGATCTCGGCGAGGACGAGCGTGGCCCGCTGGTGCACCGAACCGAGTCCGGCGAGACCGCATCCCGCGGTGTGGAACAGCGGCAGCGCGGTGGCGAATATCGCGCCTCGCGACGCGCCGCAGCGCTCGCGCACGAAGGCCGCGTTGGTGACCATCGACCGGTGCGCGAGTACCGCCGGTTTCGCGCGGCCGGTGGTGCCGGAGGTGAATTGGATCTGGGTGGCGGACCGGGGATCGACAACCGGCAACACCGCCCGCTTCTCGGTGCCGCGAACCTCGTCGAGCCACCCCTCGAAGCCGACGGCCGCACGGACAGTGGGCACCGCGGGCAGGACCGTATCGACCAGCGCGGTCATATCGGTGCCGCGGAAGCTGTCGACGAAGAAGACGCCGGCCGCATGGGACTTGTCGAGCGCGTACTCGAGTTCGGGTCCGCGCAGAGCGGGGTTGGTGGTCACCAGCACCAGCCCGGCGAGTGCGGCACCGTATTGGAGCACGAGCCACTCGGGGACGTTCGGCGCCCACACCGCGATATGCTCGCCCGGCCGGAAACGGTCGAGCAACCAGGCAGCGGCATGCTCGGCATCGTCGCGCAGCTCGGCATAGGTCCAGATCCGGGCGCGGCGTTCCGGGGCGACCGAAACCAGGGCGAGCCCGTCCGGTACTTCGGCGGCCGCCTCCCGCAGCAGTTGGCCGACCGAGATGTCCAGAATGGGCCGGCCGGCATCGACCGGCCACGAGGATTCGGTGAGCGCTGTCATCGGCCGGTCTCCGGCGCGGCTGCCGCCTGCTCCTCCAGCTCGCGCTTCATCCGGGCGATTTCGTCGTCGGCGGGGACGGCGCCGCCACCGTCGGGAATGAAACGGCCGGTATCGCGCCACTGGACCGCGGCGTCGAAACCGTGCTGCTGCGCGAAGTCGACGAACCAGCGGCCTTCCGGGGAGTGGCGGGTGATGCCGTCGAAGAGCACGGCCAGGTTCTGGGTCGTCTGCAGACCCATGTTGTCGTAGGCCTGGTTGATCATCATTTTCTGCATGACCAGCTGATTGGTGGGAATACCGGCCATCCGGTCGACGAGTTCTTCGACCGCGGTATCGAGTTCGGCGGCGGGCACCGCGTCGATGACCAGACCCCACTCCCGGGCCCGGGTGCCGTCGATGGTGTCGCCGGTGAGCAGCATCCTTTTGGCGCGTTCGGCGCCCAGGCGATAGACCCACATCGCAGTTGTCGGGCAGCCCCACACCCGGGCCGGCATGTACCCGATCCGCGCGTCCTCGGCCATCACGACCAGATCGCAGGAGAGCGCGATATCGCTACCCCCGGCCACCGCGTATCCGTGCACCTTCGCCACGGTCGGTTTGGACGAGCGCCAGAGCGAGAAGAAGTGGTCGGTATTGGCCTTCATCATCCGGAAATCCTTGATCGGATCCCAGACCGCACCCTGGTGCTCCGCACCGCCTTCCGCGTAGAGCTTCAGGTCGTAGCCGGCGCAGAACGCGCGCCCCGCGCCCTGGACCACGATCACCCGCACCGAATCGTCGGCGTTCGCCGCGGCGACTGCCTCGCCGATCTCGCGGGCCATCTCGCCGGTGATCGCGTTCAGCCGGTCCGGGCGATTCAAGGTGAGGTAGGCGCGATGCGCCCGCACTTCGTAGTCGACCGTTGTCCCGGTGAAAGTCATGTCGGCGTCCCAATCTCGGCGGCGATGGTGCCGGTACATTTTCACAGTCCAATCGGACTGTCAATAGTCGTACCGAGGGTCACCTCGACCGATGGACAGGGATGCACACCCGGGTTTCGGACAGTCCGTCACGGTGGCAACGGTGCGCCCACGAGTTCGGCGAGCTTCTCCAGAGCGCAGGTGACGGTGTCGTCCAGGATTCGCGGCGGATCCCCGGTGAGAAGGTGATGCCAGGTGGTCGCGCCGCTCGAGGTCGCGGCCGCGAACCACACCGAACCCGCCGGTTCACCGTCCTGCGGACCGGGGCCGCCGACCCCGGTCACCGCCACGGCGATATCGGCGGCGAGCAGCTCACGAACTCCCCGCGCCATCGCCTCGGCGGCGCGCTCGCTCACGACCGGCACATCCGGTACCCGGAGCACTCGCCGCTTCGCCTGCTTCGTATAGGCGACCACGCCACCGACGAACCATTCTCCGGAATCGGGTGCGGCACCCAGCGCGGCGGCCAGATTGCCGGCGGTCAGCGATTCCGCGACCGCGATCCCCACTCCCCGCCGCAGGGCGCGCTCGGCGATCACACGCCCCAATTCCTCATGCGTCACAATCCACCTCCGGGACCGCCCCGGGCACATCGGTGGCGACCTCTGCGCGCCATTCGTGACCGAGTTGTGCGACCACCTCTCGGGGCACCATCGAATTCTCCCAACGTCGAGGCCTCGGTGCGTCCGAGTCCGATCCGGTGTCGGGTGACGCCTACCCGTGGAGTCGGCGGCGAAACCTGCGGCCGCCGGTGTTACCGGTCTCTCGGTAACACCCATCTGCGTAGGGCGTCGATGGTTGACTCGGGCGAGGTGTTGAAGCAGTATTTCACCCCCGGGGACAGTGCGCCGACCACATTGACGACGCGCTCGAACAGCAGTGTGTGCTCCGGGCTCACCCGCAACCCGGCGCCGATCATCACGACCGCAAAAGGCTTCTCCGCGGCGCACCCGCGCAGTGCGGTTTCCGCTGCATCGGGATCGGCCGGTAGCAGACACGACACCACATCGAACCCCGCGTCGTGCAACGCGCGATCGCCGGCGGCGATCCGCGCGGCGAGTATCTCCTCGTCCAGACCCGGTAGCCGGCTGTAGTCGAGCGCGCTGGGGTGTAGCCCGATCGACAAGACGGTCGTCGCCCCGCTGGTTCCGTTCATACTGTCTACTTCCTCCTCTGCCGACACCCGGATGAACCCGGTGACTCCCGCGGCGATCAGGAGCGCGATGCCGATCGCGAACAGCCTGGTTCGAGATCCCGTTCCCGTGCCGGAATGGTCGTCGTTCACCATGGCGTGCGGCCGCTGCGGTCGAAGAATCCACCGGTGGGACCGGTGGCATCGATATCGGCCAGATCGACAATGGCGTCGGTACCCTCTGTCACCGTCTGGAAGCCGCGGTGGGCGGTGAGGTCGGTGGCCGTATAACCCGGGTCGACGGCGTTGATTCGGATACCGGGGAGAGCACGGGCGTACTGGCTGGTGATCATGTTCAATGCGGCCTTCGATGCCGGGTACCCGAGTGCGGGAGGCGCGAGACCGGCCGAGGCGGGGTCGGTCATGGTCGCTATGGATCCCATTCCGCTGGACACCATGACGATCCTGGGATTCTCGCCGGCCTGCAACAGCGGAAGAAATGCATTCGTCACCCTGATCGTACCGACGACGTTGGTCTCGAATACCACTCCGACGTCGGCGGCCCGTGTCTCGCCCGGCGGGGTCGCCGGCGCACCGACACCGGCATTGTTGACCAGGACGTCCAGATGCCGGGTGTGAGTCCGCACCAGATCAACGGCTGCCTGCACCGACTCGTCGCTGGTGATGTCCATCGGTACGAAGTCCGCGTGCAGGCCCTCCGCGGCCAGCTCTCGTATTGCCGCGGACCCCCGTTCGACGTCTCGCGCGGCCAGCAACACCCGCCATCCCATGGTCGCGAAACGCCGTACGGCTTCGCGGCCCAATCCTTTGTTCGCGCCGGTCACCAGAACAGTTGTCGCGGCCGCTGTCGTTGTCATACCTGCAGCATCGCGATCTTCGCGCCGGCTCTCCAGGACCGCCGGCCCCTGGGACCGGCAGTACCATTCCCTCGGCCGGGCGCCCAGGGCACGATAGAAGAATGAACAGGGCCGAACTCGCGTCCGTGCTGCGTACTGCGCGTTCCCGGATCAAACCCGGTGATGTCGGACTGCCGTCGGGACAGCGGCGACAGGTTCCCGGACTCCGGCGCGAAGAGGTCGCGCAGTTGGCAGGGCTCAGCGTCGACTACATCGTCCGGCTCGAACAAGGGCGAGGGCCGAAACCGTCCGCGCACGTGCTCGGCGCGCTGACCCGCGCATTGCGCGTCAACGATGAAGACCGTGATCTGGTGTTCCGGCTCAGTGGCTGCGAACCACCGCACGAGGGATACGTCCCGATGCTGGTAGGTTCCAGCGTGCTCCGGACGATGGACCGGATCTCCGCCCGCCCCATGCTGGTACTTTCGGCCAAATCCGATGTGCTGGTCTGGAATCCTCTCGCTGCGGCTCTGCTCGGCGACTTCTCCGAATGGCCGGCGGCGCACCGCAACCTCATCTGGCAGCGTTTCCTCGGCACGGGCCTCGACCGGGTCGTACGAACGCCGGAGGAGGAGGAGGACTCCGCCGCTCACTGTGTGGGTTGCCTCCGTACCGCGCAGTCCCGGTATCCCGAGGATCCGGATCTCGTACGTCTCGTCGCCGAGCTGCGGGCCGGCAGTGCACGGTTCGACGATCTGTGGCGCGCCGGGAGGTCCGGCTCGATCCGGGCCACGACCGCGACGATCGACCACCCCGAGTTCGGCCTGCTCACTCTCGACTGCGACACCCTTCTGGTCCCGGACACCGGCCAAACCTTCGTCATCTACTCCGCCCCGCCGGACACACCGGAAGCCAGCGCGCTGGATCTCATGCGTATCACGGGCATCGAACGATTCAGCTACTGACCCGGGGCGCGGAGGGTTCGGCCGCCGCGCATGCGGCCTGGCTTCGGGCGTGGATCGGGAAGTGCCGGTGCGGTTCTCGTATCGGTCAGCGGAGCCGAGCGGCGATGACGATGGCCAGTGATGGGCAGCCGTGCGGGTGCTTCTAGGCTCGCGGGGGTGTTGAGTGGGTCGAGTCACCGCGGCGACGAGCCGAGGGTGTCGTTGAAACGGATACCGGTGCCGGTGGCCCGGGCGGTGGTGGACTGCGGGATCTATCGCGACGGTCACAGGCTGCCGGGGCGTTTCGGCTTCGCAGAGGCGCTGGCCGAGGTCCGCGACAGCGAGAGCAGTGGGTTCGTGTGGCTGGGTCTGCACGAACCCGATATCCATCAGATGGGCGAGGTCGCCGAAGTATTCGGGTTGCATCGGCTGGCCGTCGAAGACGCCGTGGCCGGAAATCAACGCCCGAAGCTGGAGCGCTACGACGACACCCTGATGTTCGTGCTGCGTACCGTGGCCTACGTCGAGCACGATATGCACAGTGTCAGCGAGATCGTGCTCACCGGACAGATACTGATCTTCCTCGGCGCCGATTTCGTCGTCGCGGTCCGCCACGGCGAGCATTCCGGCTTGCGGCCGCTTCGCGCGGAACTGGAAGCCGATCCGGAACGGCTGCGGCTGGGCCCCGGCGCGGTGCTGCACGCGATCGCCGACCATGTCGTCGACACCTACCTGGAGGTCGTGCGGGAGATCGAAGCCGACGTCGAGGAGATGGAGCAGGAAGTGTTCACTCCCCGCTCCCAGCTTTCCATCGAATCGATCTATCAGCTCAAACGCGAAATCGTGGAGCTGCGCCGCGCGGTGGTGCCACTGGACCTACCACTGCAGGTCCTCACCCGGCCCGAGTCCGGTCTCGGCAAGGAGGTGCGCCGCTACCTGCGTGATGTCACCGACCATCACACCACCGCCGCCGAACGCGTCCACGATTTCGACGATGCGCTCTCCGCGCTCATCAGCGCCACTCTGGCCCGTATCGCCGTGCGGCAGAACACCGATATGCGCAAGATCTCCGCACTGGTCGCCCTGGCCGCTGTGCCCACCATGCTCGCCGGGATCTACGGGATGAACTTCGAACACATGCCCGAACTCAAACAGCCCTGGGGCTATCCGACAGTGCTGGCCGTGATGGTGGCGGCGTGCGGCGGGCTGGTCGTGATGTTTCGCCGCAACGGCTGGCTGTAGAAGTCCGCATGGTCGCCGGTCGACACCGAAAAGGTTCGGCATTTCGGCGGAAATGTGACATATAAAAAGGTGTCATCGAAAACTTCTGATTTCGCGCACCGACGCGGGAAAGCCCTCACGGACGGCCGGATGGTGCGGGCTGCCCGGCGACCACGACACCGGGTCATCACGGGTTCTGATGCAGGCCAGGCACCTTGGAGCCGACCCGCTGGGCATCGATCCAACTGTCCCTTTCCGGGGCCTTGCGCCATTCGCCGATCGCCCCGGGCGCATTCCCACTCGGGGCGGTAGTGGCCCATCGCACTACTCCCTCGCTTGCGGCCGATCCATCACACCAATACTGTTCCGACACAGGAGATGTCCCGAATGGGACAAATTCCCGGATCTGTTGCTGTTGCTGTCATTGGAGTTCCCGGCATTGACCAAGTCCATACCGTCGCCCGAAACCGGTACCGCCGGATGCCCGTACTCCAGGAACGGTCAGACCGATCCCACCCCCCGCGTTCCTCTGTACACCGAGGAGTACGCCGCCGATCCGCATCGCGTCTTCGCCCAGATGCGTAGCCGGCACAAAACTCTCGCACCGGTGGAGCTGGCCCCCGGCATTCCGGCGACCCTGGTGATCGGCTACCACACCGCGATCCGGATCTTCCATGATCCCGAGCACTTTCCGGCCGACGCGCGTTCGTGGGAGAAGAGCGTTCCCGCCGACCACCCGCTCATGCCCATGATGGGCTGGCGCCCCAATGTGATGCGCAGCACGGGCACGGAACATGCCCGCTACCGGCAGGCCATCACAGCGGCCCTCGACGGGGTCGATCTCTTCTCCATGCACCAGAACGTCGAAGCGATTGCCGCGCCGCTGATCAACGACTTCTGCATGGACGGCGGAGCCGAGATCATCGGCCAATACGCTTTCCCCCTGACCTTCCAGGTGCTCAACGCCATGCTGGGTTGCCCACCGGATCTCGGGCAGCACATCGCTGCCGGCATGGCCGCCATGTTCGAAGGCGGCGCCGCCGCCACCGATGCGGACGCCAGGATCAACGAAGCACTCCTGGAGCTGGTCGCGCTCAAACGCGCCGAACCCGGCCGCGATATCACCTCCCGCCTGCTGGCCCACCCGGCGCAGCTCGAGGACTCGGAGATGGTGCACCAGCTGGCCGTGCTCTACGGGGCGGGAATCGAGCCGCTGACCAACCTGACCGTCAACACCCTGCTGCTCATGATCACCGATCCCCGATTCACCGGTACGTCACCCGATCCCGCTCCGACAACCCGGGACGCACTCAACGAGCTGCTGTACACCGACCCGCCGATGGCGAATTACTGCCTCAGCTACCCGCGGCAGCCGATCATGCTCGACGGGATATGGCTGCCCGCCGATCAGCCGGTCGTCATCGGCATGTCGGCCTGCAACAACGATCCGGCGATCCACTCGGGCCAATACACCGACAACAACGCGCATGTGGCCTGGGGTTCGGGCCCGCATGCCTGCCCCGCCGGTTCGGTTGCCTACATGATTGCCCAGAACGCCATCGATCAGCTGCTCGACGCGCTCCCCGAAATGCGGCTTGCCTGCCCGGTCGAGCAACTGCGTTGGCGGCCAGGACCTTTCCATCGCGCACTCGCGGCGATGCCGGTCATGTTTCCGCCCTCACCGCCCCTCGGTCTCTGACATCGCGGCGCTGCGGCAACCTGCGGGTGAACTGTGAGTGATTCACATTTTCGCGAACACGGCACCCCACAGCTTCGCGAACACAGCACCCCACAGTCCAGGCAGATGACTGTGTAGAATTTTCGCGCCGAATCCCGTTGCGCCGGAACAAGTCCTGCCATCTTCGCGCGTATCGTAAAAAGCGCCAGTGATAGCGCAGGGGGATCGCGCTGTGGCCGGGACTATTCTAGAATTGTTTCTAGCGCTAACGAGGTCAGTACCCTACGACCGTTCCGTATCCGCATTCTCACCAATCACCCGCCGATCCAGTGGTTCGGCAACGCATCGGCAACAATGTCAATGTCGACATGTTCGTCTCGCCGGTGATATCTAGCAGCGCACACCTTGCCGCATCGCCCCGAGGAGGATGTCGTGGCTCAGCCAGTTTTTCTGGACGTCAGGCCAAGTAAGGAACGCATTTTAACCCGAGCATTCGAACTCGCGCAAGAGGATCCGGCATTGGCCGAACGTTTGATGCGCGTGAACGACGTGGCCCGAGGTATTCGAACGGTGGAGGTCTGGGTTACCGATGCCTGCAA
This sequence comes from Nocardia sp. NPDC024068, assembly GCF_040638875.1. Taxonomy (NCBI): domain Bacteria; kingdom Bacillati; phylum Actinomycetota; class Actinomycetes; order Mycobacteriales; family Nocardiaceae; genus Nocardia; species Nocardia sp. NPDC024068. The sequence continues at coordinate 122,131 of NZ_JBEZYU010000001.1, forward strand.
CCTGCGGTGCAAGGGCTGCTGGTTCTTCGAACACGATATGGACAAGCAGAGCGTCGAGATCCGTGACCTGGGCACGATCCGCGCATTCGCCGAATACCTGCGCGATACCAAGAAGATCACCAGCACACTGCTGATCGGTGGTGAACCGGCACTGGTCCTCGATCGAGTCCGAGTGTTCGCGGAGACGATTCAGAATGTCCAGGTGGTGACGAACGGGACCCGGCCGATACCCTACGACGGACTGGAAGATGTCGGCATCGCGGTGTCCCTGTGGGGCGGTGGACCGGTCGACGACGAGTTGCGTGGCCACGGACCCAACGGCCGGCGGATCAGCGGGTTGTTCGGCAAAGCGCTGGGCATCTATGCCGACGACCCGCGGGCCACCTGGGTCTATACGCTCAGCGAGGCCGGGATGCCGTACCTCGAGCAAACTGTCGAGGCCATCGCCAACAACGGCAACCAGATCAACTTCGGTTACTACAGCGACAACGGCACCGATCCCACCGCGCGACTACGTAACGAAGAGCACGCGATCCAGGAAATGACCCGGATGCGCGAAACCTATCCCGATACCGTTATCGGGCACCCCTATTACTACCGCACGCTGGTCACCGGCCGCACGCATTGGGGTACCTTCGGCGCGGAGACCTGCCCCAGTATCAGCAACGATCACCCGGCACATGCCGAGCGGATGGTCGAGGGGCATCCGGTTGTCGGGCGCTTCAACGCGTATCGGACCGATCACAGTGTCCAGTACTGCGCCACCACCGGCGACTGCGACAACTGCCGGGACAGTCAGGCCGTGTGGAGTTGGTTGCTGGTCAATATGCATCGCTTCCTGGGCGATCTCGAACAGCTGGACACCTGGGTGACATTGGCCGAGAACTTCTACCGCCAGTACTACTGGTCCAGTTATCATCCCGCCCGGCAGACACCCGCCGAATCGGCTATCGGCGCATAGCGTCGGGCGACACCCAACCATGGCACGAATATCTCTGGAGAAGGCGCGGCTCTTCTCGGATGTCCTTCGGGGCGACCCGGGGGCCCGGATCCTCTGGGCCCGCCCCGGGGCGAACCGGCATCGGCAATACGAGAAGGTCCGCGCCCGAGGCGCACTGGCCGCCAGCCGCCGCGGTCTGCTGTTCACCGCCTCCCATGCCCTGAGCCACCGGGTGCTCACCAGCAGCGATTTCGGGCCGGCGCCCATCGGTGCGTCGGCCCGGCGCCGCAATGCAACCGGCGACACCACGCTCGTCCATCCGGTCGACGACTCTTTCCTGAAGCTGGAACCACCCCGGCACACGGAGCTGCGATCCCTCGCAGCTCCCACATTCCACCGGCGCGAGCTCACAGACCTCGGGCCCCGGATCGAAAAGATTGTCGAGCACCGCCTGAACGAGCTTCCACGCGGCCGGGTCACCGATCTGATCACGAACTATGCCGAAGCCGTTCCCATGGCGATGATCTCGCATATTCTGGGGCTACCGGATACGGAGGCCCCGCGTTTCGCCGCCTGGGGAAACGTACTCGCCTCGTTACTGGACGGCGCCCGGACAGCGCAGGAACGGGAGCGTTCCCGTGCACTCGTCACCGAGATGACGGCGTACTTCAAGGATCGTCTGGACCACGTCGACCCGCAGAGTGCCGGGCTCATCGCCGGTTTGGCGCAGCAGGTCCCGGCACAGCTGACCCTGCGTGAGGCCATCGCTACGTGCAGCATGCTCCTGGTCGGCGGTTTCGGCACCACGACACACCTGCTCGGGAACACTCTCCACATGCTGCTGCGGCAGCCCCACCTCCGCCCGGCCGACGGCGATTACACGCCGGTGATCGAAGAATCCCTGCGTTACGACACCCCCGTCCAGTACGTCGTCCGGGTCGCCAAGACCGATACCCGGCTCGCCGATCGTGCCATCACCGCGGGAACGCCGATCGTGCTACTCCTCGCCGCCGCGAATCGGGATCCGGAAGTCTTCACCGACCCGGACCTGTTCGATCCGCGACGCCGGGAACCTCATCGCCACCTCACCTTCAGTGCCGGGATCCATTTCTGCATCGGCGCCGCGCTGGCCCGCGCGGAAGCCGCAATCGCCGTCCAACGCTTCTTCGAAAGGTATCCGAACGCCCACATCGCGGGAAAGATTTCCCCCCTGCATTCCCGCGCGCTCCACGGCGTGCGCCGGTTGCCCGTTGTCGTCGACACCTGATGGTCATGACGTAGCCGACGTTTCACTGCCGTGCGAAGGCGAGCCCACCGGCAACGGCGAGCACCCGGTCCGGTGGCGATGGTGGCGGCACGGGCGAGGCCTGATCCGGGCCGTCGGGGGCGTCCTCGGTTCCGGTGACGCGGCTCTGATAGAGCAGATATCCGCCGCCCGCCGCGGCAGCCGCGAACGCCCACTCATCGCCGCGGGCCTGCACGCCGTCACCACGGTCGCCGGCGAGCTGGCAGGCCGATAATCCATCACCGCGACTCCGGGATACCCGCGCTCCAGGCCGGGCCGGCATCGCGGAAGGCCACGGTATGCCCGGCCACGCGGTGGCTCACCACCCGGCCCGCACGGCCGGCAGGCGTGGTTGAACCGGCATCGACCGGGTAGGACGCCGGCAACGGCGTATCACTACCCGAGACGCAGGAGGGCTCATGTCGCTGCAGGTCGCCGACTATGTACTGCAACGCCTACGCGAATGGGGAGTCGAGCAGGTCTTCGGCTATCCGGGCGATGGGATCAACGGCCTCGTGGCCGCCTTCGGTCGCGCGGATAACCAACCGCGCTTCGTACAAGCCCGCCACGAGGAGATGTCGGCTTTCCAGGCCACCGGTTACGCCAAGTTCAGCGGACAGGTGGGGGTATGTGCCGCCACCTCGGGGCCGGGTGCCATCCACCTCCTCAACGGCCTCTACGACGCGAAACTCGACCACGTTCCGGTGGTCGCGATCGTCGGGCAGACCGCACGAAGCGCCATGGGCGGCAGCTACCAGCAGGAGGTGGACCTGCAGTCCTTGTTCAAGGACGTCGCCTCCGACTATCTGGTCGAGGTGAATGTCGCGAGCCAGCTGCCCAACGCGCTGGACCGAGCATTTCGCACCGCGATGACGCGCCGCGCACCGACGGTCGTGATAATTCCCGCCGACCTGCAGGAGGAGCCGTACCGACCACCCGAACACGAGTTCAAACACGTTCCGTCGAGCCCGCCGAGCAGCCCGCACACCACCGCGACCCCGCCTGAATCGGAAATCGAACGGGCAGCCGAGGTACTCGATCACGGTTCCCGCGTAGCGATCCTCGTCGGACAAGGAGCACGCGGGGCCGCGGAGGAAGTCGTCGAGATCGCGGAACTCACCGGCGCCGGGGTCGCCAAAGCCCTACTCGGCAAAGACGTGCTCTCCGATGAACTGCCTTTCGTCACGGGCTCGATCGGCCTGCTCGGAACCCGGCCCAGCTACGAGATGATGCGGGACTGCGACACTCTGCTGATCGTCGGGTCCAACTTTCCCTACTCACAGTTCCTGCCGGAATTCGACCAGGCCCGCGCGGTGCAGATCGATATCGACGGGGCGTCGATCGGAATGCGCTACCCCACCGAAGTGAACCTGGTCGGTGATGCCCGGGCCACGCTGCGGCAACTGATTCCGCTGCTCCAGCGCAAGACCGACCGCGCCTGGCGCACCACGATCGAGGACAATATCGCCCGCTGGTGGGAGACCATCGGACTGCAGGCGGCGCTGGAAGCGAAACCGGTCAATCCGATGCGGGTGGTCACCGAACTGTCCGAACGCATTCCCGAGAACGCGATCGTCACCGCCGATTCGGGGTCGTCGACGAACTGGTATGCCCGCTGCCTGCGCTTCCGGGGCGAGATGCGCGGATCACTCTCGGGAACACTCGCCACGATGGGACCGGCCGTTCCCTACGCCATCGGCGCGAAATTCGCCCACCCGGACCGGCCGGCGATCGCCCTCGTCGGCGACGGCGCCATGCAGATGAACGGCCTGGGTGAGCTCATGACCATCGCGCGCTATCGGCACCTGTGGAGTGATCCGCGGTTGATCATCTGTGTATTCCACAACAACGACCTCAACCAGGTCACCTGGGAGCTTCGAGCCATGGGCGGAGCACCCAAGTTCGAGGAATCGCAGCGCCTGCCCGACGTGCCCTACGCCGACCTGGCCCACGAGATGGGCCTCGACGGCATCTCGGTCGACCACCCCGACGATCTCGCGGATATGTGGGATCGAGCCCTGGCCACTCAGGGCCCGACGGTGCTGGACGTGCGCTGCGATCCCGAGATGCCACCGATCCCGCCCCACGCCACCTACGAGCAGATCAAAGATATGGGCAAATCGGTACTGCGCGGCGACCCGGAGGCATGGCATCTCATCGTGCAGGGGGCGAAGACCAAGGCCCAGGAGTTCCGTCCATGATCCGCTGCGTGGACCGCGGCCGCGTGGGTATCCGCACCCGCATGAACACACCGAACCCCGATCCCAGGACTGCGGCCGAGCTACAGGACGAGCCGGATTTCGCCGACGAGCACTCCGAAACCACGCATGCCGACGAGCACCCGGTCGGCGAAGACATCGAATCCGACGAGTCGACACCGACCGGGTCGAGCGGAATGGACTAGCCGGCCCCGTACCCGGACCGGGTAGCGCGGCGGTATGGCGAGGAGCGTTTTCCGCGACTCCGACAGCGTGCTGCCGACGGACCACGGGCCGGCGGCCGGTGCGACGGAGCCCTACTCGATTTCGTGGGCGACGCCCGGTGCGTACTCCTCGGGGAAGCCACGTGGTCCGCGATTTCGTCGAATGGTTGCGTGAGTACAACGATGGGAAACGTCACGTGCGGTCGGCGTCTACGGTCTCGATATGTACAGCATGGCCGGTTGGCCGCAGAGGTCGTCGGCTCGTTCGTGAAAAAGCAGCGGACCCGTTCCACTCCGTCCCGGGCCATACGCCCCCGAGGCCGCGCGAGCTTTCTGAGTTGCCCGACCTCGGCAGGCGTTGGACGGCCGCGGTGCCGGAACCGCACCCGTCGCACCGGCCGCATCACTCAGGCACGATCGACGAGCGAAGCGTAACCGGCCCTGTCCGCGCAATGCGCACAACAGAACACCTGGCCGTCCGCTTCCACGCCGTGGCCCAGGATTCGACAGCTACAGTGTCCGCAGATCGGCGCGAGTTCATGTGCGGCGCATTCGAAACTGTCGAAAGTCCAGGACCGCCCGTCGCGGCTGACGGTGAAGGCCTTGTCGTAGTCGTTACCGCAGGTATCGCAGACGGCCATGGCAATCAGGCCAATCGCGCAGCGAGCAGCGCCTTGGCCTGCTCGGCTCCCTTACGGCTCTCGCCCTGGGCCCGCTTGAAGAATTCGGCGAGCTCACTATCGCCGGTCCGCTCGGCATCCTGGCTGTACACCTCCATGCGCAAGGCATTGCTCAGGCAGTTCTCGGCGAACCAGAGCAGGTTGTAGTCCTTGTCCTTCGTGCCGGTGACCTGCCCGGTCTCCTGTTCGATTGCCATGGTCTCCGCACCTCCTGAACGGGTTGTTCCACTGACGGCGGTCCGCCGTCAGTGAGCGGCCTACCCGGGTCGAGCCCGGAGAAACACATATCCCTCCGGTCATCACGCGCGGTCGGCGATCGGCCGCCGGGTTTCAGTTCCCGTGGGCGGGTCCAGCCCGGATATGAGCCTGGAGGAGTACCGCAACAAGCGCCCGTCCGGCCACAGCCCCGAGCCACGCGGGCGGCAACCACGGAAACAGGGGCGCGCACGGGGCGCGCCGCGGTTCGTGATCCAGCACCATGCGGCGAGCACCGACCATTACGACTTCCGGATCGAGATCGACGGCGTACTCGTGTCCTGGGCGGTGCCGAAGGGACCCTCCACCGATCCGAAGGACAAGCGGATGGCCGACCGGCGACGACGAGACCTGGCTCCTCGTCAAACGCACCGGGGAGGGCGCCGACGCCCGGCGGAACCCGGTGCGCACCCGGCCGGAGTCGGTGTTGTCCGGACGCACTCCGGACGACCTGTCATGACGATACGGCTACCCGACGACCTGCGTACCGCGCTGCGAGACGAGGCGGTGCCCGACTGGCGGTCACCGACGCTGGCGACCCTGACCGACCAGCGGTTCGACGACCCGGACTGGATCTTCGAACGCAAATTCGATGGAGAGCGCTGCTTGGCCTTCCGCGACGGCGACCGGGTACGACTGCTCTCACGCAACAGGCGATCGCTCGATACCACCTATCCCGAACTCGTCGAGGCGCTCGCCGCGCAGTCGAGGTCCCGATCCCGGGGAAAGGTCCGCGAGACCGATGTCCACTGGGTGCATCCGGAACTGGTAGCCCAGGTGGGTTTCACCGAGTGGACCCGCGACAGCAAATTGCGCCACCCTCGCTACACCGGTCTGCGTCTGCGCACCGACAAGGCCGCCGAGGACGTTGTGAGGGAGACACACCGATGACCCGTACCGAGGTAGAGATAACCCACCCCGACCGGGTGCTGTTCCCGGCGTCCGGACTGCGCGGCACCTCTTCCTGAACCGGCCGCACTCGCCGATGGAGTGCGGCCGGACCGGATCCGGCGACGACTACACGAGCTGTTCCGTGGGATCGAGGACAACTTTGACGGCCCCGTCCGACTTCTGCTGGAACATCTTGTACGCGTCCGGGGCGGCGGCGAGCGGACGCCGATGTGTGGCAAAGGAATCCACACCGAGCGGGTCGTCGTCACGCAGTAGCGGCATGATGTCGTCGACCCACCGGGTGACGTTGGCCTGACCCATACGCAGCTGGATCTGCTTATCGAACAAGATCCGCATCGGGAGCGGATCGACCATTCCCCCGTACACGCCGATAAGCGATATCGTTCCGCCGCGGCGGACGATGTCGATCGCGCTACGGAAGGCCGTCAGCCGATCGATGGCGGCGGTGTCGCTGAGTTTTTCGGCCACCGCATCGGGCAGGTACGTGACCGAACGTTGCGCGATGGAACCGAGCGGTGACCCGTGTGCTTCCATCCCGACGGCATCGATCACCGCATCGGTTCCCCGGCCGTCGGTCCGGTCGCGGATGGCGTCGCCCAGCCCGTCCCCCACCTCGGTGAGGTCGACGGTCTCGATCCCCCGGGCCGCGACTCGTGCCAGCCTTTCGCCGACCAGGTCGACACCGATCACCCGGAAGCCCCGGTGGGCAGCGACCCGGCACGCCATATCGCCGATCGGCCCCAGCCCGAGCACGGTGACCGATCCGCCGGCGGGCACAGCTGCGTACTCCACCGCCTGCCAGGCGGTGGGCAACACATCCGACAGATACAGAAATCGCTGGTCTTCGGGCCCGTGCGGCACCTTGATGTGGGTGGCGTCGGCGTACGGGACGCGCAGGTATTCCGCCTGCCCACCCGGCACCTGCCCGTAGAGCTTGGAGTAGCCGAAAAGCGCCGCACCGCTGCCTTGTCCGGTCACCTGCGTCGTCTCGCACTGGGTCGGCAGGCCCTGATCGCACATATAGCAGGCGCCGCAACTGATCTGGAACGGTACGACGACCCGGTCGCCTTCGCGCAGGGTTTTCACCGCGCTTCCGACCGCTTCGACAATGCCCATCGGCTCGTGGCCCAGCACATCGCCCCTACTCATATACGCGCCGAGCACTTCGTACAGATGCAGGTCGGAACCGCATATACCCGAGGAGGTCACTCGGATGATCGCGTCGGTCCCTGCCTCGATCCGGGGATCGGGTACGGTTTCGACTCCGACCTCGCGCCGGCCCTGCCATGTCACGGCCTTCATCACGTACCTTTCTTCCGTTACCGCAGCGGCTCGACCGGGTCAGTCGGGCGGCTCCTGGATCTGGTCGGGAACAGAGCCACCGGGTATATCGGCGGCGATACCCAGCTCCTGTTCGTACTGTCCCGGCCCGAGGTCCCCGGCGGGTCGCCGAGAGCGTTCGTCGTCGGGCACATCCCGAGGGTCATCTCCGGTTTCCGTGGTCGTATCGGGTTCTTCTTCGGCAAGCCGCTCGCGCAGTGCGCGTGGCTCGGCCTGTTCGCGTGTCGTCATGCCGTATTTGTCCACCCCGGACCAATGCTCCGGCGGGTCCATGCCTTTTTCGAGGGGATCTTCGTGCAAGGGGTCTTCGTCGAGATCCTCCGCACTGCTGAGGGCCACGGGGTCGGTCTCGACAGGTTCGGACGATTCCGTAGGAGGTTCGTAGGATCCATCCGATTCGGTCATCGCTTCATCCTTTCTTCGACTACGCCAACTCCCGGGCGATCTGATGGCTGTCGATCAGTGCGCGTTCCGCCCCGGGAGACAACCCGACCGGCGTGGCCGTCGCTCCGGTGGTCATCCCTTGTTCGAGCCGCCCGCCCATATCCCCGGCATCGATGCCGGCGCCCTGCAGAATGTCTGCGATCGTAGGGATGCGGGTCGCCGCCCACAGCAGGTGTTCGGTGTCGAGGTGCTGCCGGCCCGACGCCGCCGCCTGCTCGGCAGCGAGAACCAGGAGATCAGGCGCCGGTTGGCTGAGTAGCCGGGTCAGATCGACCGAGCGCTCCCGGCGGGCCGGCCCGTACCCACCGAAGAACTGGGCCAGAAACTGGTCGAACGGAGTACTCCCCTGGTCCGGCGGGAAAAACGTCATGGTCATCTCCTCTCACGATGACAAGGTGGCGCGAATGGCGGCCCGGCCGCGCACAAGGGTCACTGCTGCGCGAGGTGCCCGGGAATCGGTTCGTTAAACGCTGATCCTGTGGTCGTTCCGGCGGGTATGCGGACACGATTCCGGGGTAGGCGCACACAAGATCGTTCATCCCGACGCCCAGGAGGTTCACTGTGGCCGCACCGACCGCCCTCGCTCTGGTCTGCACACTGAAGAAATCGCCCGCCGACTCGAGCAGTGACCTGATCGCGCACCAAGTGCTCGACGAACTCGCCCGGCACGGTGTCGAGGGCTCGGTGGTACGCGTGGCCGACTACGACGTCGCGCCCGGGATCACCGCCGACGAAGGCGACGGAGACGAATGGCCCCGCATCCGAGAGCAGATCATCGCCGCCGATATCCTGCTGATCGCCACCCCGACCTGGCTCGGGCATATGTCCTCGATCGCGCAACGCGTCCTGGAGCGGCTCGACGCCGAACTCTCGGAGGCCGATGGCGAAGGCAGGCCGGGGATGGTGGGCAAAGTGGCCACGGCCGCCGTTGTCGGCAACGAGGACGGAGCACACAAGATCGTCGCCGATCTCTTCCAGGGCCTCAACGATATGGGATACACGGTCCCCGCCCAGGGCTGCACCTACTGGAATGATCAGGCGATGGGCGGCACCGACTACAAAGACCTTCCCGCCGTCCCCGATGCGGTGGCCACCACCACCGCAACCATGGCACGCAATGCCGCCCACGCGGCTCGCGTGCTCACCACGCAGCCCTACCCGGCCTACACCTGAACCGGGGCCCGGCCGCGCAGTCGGCCTCGCCCCACGGAGGCGAGGTCAGCCACCGACGGCCACCACCACCAATCCCACGGCCACGGCCGCGACCAGGGCGACCAGCAACAGGGTCAGGATGATGGCGAGGGTGCCGGTCGGCGGAAACCGATTACTGGTTCGCGGTTCGGGTGCGGACAGACCACTGGTCTGAGGGGTCTCCGGCGGTGTGGCACCCGGTGTCACCCCACCACCGGGTTCCAGGTCGGGGTCCCGGGCCGGACCGGGATCCTGTGCAGGATTGTCGGCCATCGAATCACACCTTCCTTCCACCTGGCGCGGTCACCGGTGTCGAGGTCATTCCCCACGCAGCCCCATCACGTGTCCCCACCGCGGCGTCAACGGGCTCGCTGGAACCGCTCGTGAACGTAGTGCGGTTTCGGGGAGCAGCACCGCGTCGACACACGACTCGCTCCACCAAGCCGATACGACTTCTCCTCATCGCGGGACCCCTGTCCGCACGCCGACGGGGAACATACCGCTCGGGTATGTTCCCCGCACGCCGACCGGTATTACCGGCCCTGTCGCGAACGCTGCCGCGCCTCGTTTACATCGGCCTCGGAGCGCGCTTTCTCGGCTTCGGCTTCCTTCTGCGCGACCTCACGCTGCGATTCGCCCTTGTCCTGCTGGGCGACACCTTCGTCACGCAGTTCGTCGTTCCCCAGAACCGTGCCACCGACTTCCTTGGCTTTGCCCTTCACGCCCTCGACAGCACCTTCCAGACCTTCCCGCGGGCCAGACTGTTTATCGGCCACGATATCTACCTCCGAATGCTCGGTTGTTCGGGCGGACACGAGGCGCGTACCCGGGATCCGATGGTTCAATCCGAGCCGAAAAGGCCCGCCGGTCGCCCGAGCACGCCGCGACCGGCCGGATTGGCAGCCATCGCCGGGGGTAGTGCGCCAGTTCCGATTAGAGGAGAAAGGAGCCGGCCAGGTGGGTTTTCCCGAACAACAGCAGGATGTTCCCGGCGTCCAGTCACGGATGGACCCGGTACCCGACTGCGGTGAGACCAGCTACCGCGGCACCGGGAAGCTGACCGGAAAGACGGCGGTGATCACAGGCGGGGACAGCGGTATCGGCCGCGCGGTGGCCATCGCCTTCGCCCGTGAGGGCGCCGATGTGTTGATCTCCTACCTCGACGAACACGACGACGCGCGGGAAGTGGCCGAACTGGTGGACGACGCGGGCCGGCGTGCGGTCACTGTCGCGGGCGATCTGTCCAGCCCGCCTCCATCAAGAGGCGAAACGGTCCCGGCCACCACGCCGCATGCGCCGCAGCCACCACATCACCGGCCAAACCATCGACGGCCGCCGGGTCTACACCATCGCGCCCCGACGTGGGCCGACCTCGCCGTGGCATATCTTCCACCTGCACCCTCCGGGTAGCGACTGAGGCGCCGGTCGAGGCCGCGAGGCGAGATCAGTCTTCGCCCGTCTCGACCGGCCGCAGCGGTGTGGTGGCGGGTCCTTCCAGTACCTTGCCGTCGATATCGAAGCGCGACCCGTGGCACGGACAATCCCAGCTGGTTTCGGCGTCGTTGAACGCGACCAGGCAACCGAGGTGGGTGCAGACCGCGGAAACGGTGTGCAGCCGTCCGGCCTCGTCCCGGTACACCGCGCAGCGCTGGCCCGACCTGCGCATCACGGCTCCGCTGCCGGGTGCGAGGTCGTCGGAGGAGTCCCGGAAGGTGCTCGGAGCGAGGCGATCGCCGATGAGGTGGCGGCCGACGTCCAGGCCGGACTTCAACAGACTGCCACTCTCGACGACCGGGTGGAGCCGACGCGGATCGTAGATTCTCGCCCACGGCAGTGGGTCTCCGGCCAGTTCGGCGGCCAGGATCCGGCCACCCGCGATCCCGTGGGTCATACCCCAGCCACCGAATCCGGTCGAGACGTAGACATGTCGCGCACCGGGATGGAAGCGCCCGATATAGGGCAGATCGTCGGAGGTCGTGTTGTCCTGAGCACCCCAGTGGTAGTCGATCGAGTCCACCGGGAAGTGCTCGCGCGCCCAGGTGGCGAGCCGGTCGAACCGGTCCACCGTCGATGCTGTGCCCGGCCGTAGATGTTCACCGGTGACGATGAGCAGTCTGCGGCCGTCACGGTACGGCGCGGTACGCACCGAACGTGTGTTCTCTTCCGGGGTGATGTACATCCCGGAAGGGTCGGCGTCGGCGCTCAGTGGGCCGGCGACGGCCAGTTCTCGCCGCGGCTGTAGCCGGGTGAACAGCAGCGCCCGGTCGAACACCGGATAGTGCGTCGCGATCACCACATCACGGGCCCGTACAGTCGCGCCGTCTTCGGTCGACAATCGGCAGGGATCTCCCTCGTCCAGCCCGAGCACCCGGGTGCGTTCGAAAATCCGGCCACCGCGCCGGGTCAACTCCGCGGCCAAGGCGAGCAGATAGCGCCGGGGATGGAACTGCACCTGGCCCTCCACGCGGATCGCCGCCGCCACCTCGAACGGCAGCCCGGTCTCGGTGACCAGCGACGCGGAAAGTCCCGCCTCGGTGGCGGCGGCGGCCTCCGCACGGATCTGATCGACACCCTCCGGCGCGGTGACGTAGGTGTAGGCCGGTGCCCGTTCCAGTTCGCAGTCGATGCCCAGGTCCGCGGCCGTTCGTACCAGATGCTCGACGGCGTCCTGCTGGGATCGGGCGTACATGCCGGCCGTCTCGGCGTCGAAGGACGACCGCAACGAGTCGTAGACCAGGGTGTGCTGCGCGCTCACCTTGGCAGTCGTGTATCCCGTCGTTCCGCTGACGATCCGGTCCGCCTCGAGGACCGTGACCGACCGGCCGGTGCCGGCGATCTCCCAGGCACAGCAGAGACCGGCGATACCACCGCCGATCACGGCGACATCGGCATCGATATCGCCGGTCACCCGTGGATACGATGTCTGCTCGGTCGATTGCATCCAGTAGGACTCGGGCACTCCGATCGGTGAGTTCATAGCGCCCGGCTACCCCGGACCGGGCCGCCGACACGTGTCCGTCCGCGCCGCCGCCGTTGCGTTACCACCAGGTCACCCGACGTACCGGCGGGTTGCGGACCTCGCCACGGACGCGGCGTATTCGCGCTGCACTCTTTCGGCGCACAGTTCGTCGAGGCCCGGATGCATCGGGACCCCGGTGAGATCCGCATCCCGCGGGTGCTGGGGGTGTTCTCGATCGCCCGGCACCCGGCCGCGCGCTCAGAGGCCGCTGCTCGCCTTTGCCAAGAAGTCGGCGAGCAGGTCATAGTCGATATCTTGGCCTTCGACGATATCGACGGTCTTTCGTTCCCCGTTGCCCATCGACCTGAGCACTCCTTTGACTGCGTCGACCTCGGCGGCATTGAACAGCATGAACGACACCTTGTTCTTCCCGGCGTGGATCACCGCGGCATGTCTGCCGTTCTTCAGGAAGTGCGGTTTTCCGTACTGGATCTGCTCATCGACGGTGGGGATCGTCGTGCGGATCATCGCACGCAGTTGCCGGCAGATATCGCTCTGCCACGGCGGCAATTTGTCGATGTAGCGAGTGACTTCGTCGGCCATGGTGCCCTCCTGGGATTCGATGGCGATCAGGTCTCGCGGATCGCCTGACCGGGCCGAGCGGAACGCGCCGGCGCCCCAGACCGCGGGTCGGATGACCGCATGCGACGATGATCACACACTTGATAGTTAGATGTCTAACTATCAAGCATCGAATAGGATGGGAGCATGAGTGAGAACACCCCCGAACGCGACTCCATCGACGCCGTCGTCGCAGCGTGGGCGCGTGAACGCCCGGATCTGGACCTGACCGCGATCGGACTGGTCGGCCGCCTGGGCCGGGCGGCTCTTCTCCTCCGCCCGGCCCAGGAGCGAGTTTTCACCGAATTCGGGCTGCAGCCAGGCGAATTCGATGTCCTGGCGACTTTGCGCCGGGCCGGCCGGCCGTACACACTCATCCCGTCACAGCTCTCGGCCGCGCTGCTGCTCACGAGAGCGGGAATGACCAACCGGATCGATCGATTGGTGGCATCGGGCCTGGTCGAACGCACACTCGACCCCAATGACCGGCGCAGTTTCCACATCCGGCTGACCGAAAAGGGCTACACCACGGTGGACGAGGCGATGACCGCGCATACCGCCAACGTCACGCGACTACTGTCCGCACTCCCCCGACCGGGGCAGGCCGCCCTCGAAGACCTCTTACGAACTCTGCTGCACACGCTCGAATCCCCCGACCATCCGGACAGCGAGTAAACCGGCCCGGACCGGCGAGTCGACCGCGCCGAAGTGCAGCTGCGGCGCGGTCGACTTTCCCGGCGGCGGGCCGGCGGGGATATCAGTCCGCTTGCGCCACCGCGCCGAGCAGATCCCGGACCCGGTTGGCGACCGTCATGAATTCCGGCGCCTCCATCGTCGTGGCGTAATTCCGGTGCGCGGGCAGGTCGACGTCGAGCAATTCGATGATCCGGCCCGGCCGCGGGCTCATCACGACCACCCGGTTGGCGAGGTAGACGGCCTCGGCCACCGAATGGGTGACCAGCAGTACCGTCGTGCCCGTTTCCCGCCAGATCCGATGCAGCTCGACGTTCATCCGCTCCCTGGTGAGCGCGTCGAGCGCACCGAACGGCTCGTCCATCAGCAGCACCTCCGGTTGGTGCAGCAGGGCCCGGCACAGCGAGACCCGTTGCTGCATGCCGCCGGAGAGTTCGTGCGGCAGGGCGTTCTCGAATCCCTCGAGTCCGGTCATCTCGATCAGACGCGCGCATTCGGCCGCGGCCGCCCGTTTGCTAATACCGCGCATCTCGGCCTGGAGCAGGATGTTCTTGCGGACGGTCCGCCATTCCAGCAGTGCGGCGCGCTGGAATACGTAGCCGATATTGCGCTGCGGCCCACGCACGGGGGCGCCGCCGAGTTCGACGCTGCCCCCGCTCGGATCGGTGAGGCCGGCGACGACCTTCAGCAGTGTCGATTTACCGCAGCCGGACGGACCGACGATCGAAACGAATTCGCCTCGACGAACCTGCAGGTCGACATCCCGGAGTGCGGTCACCTCGCCTCGGGTGGACGAGAACCGTACGGTCAGGTCGGCTACCGCGACCGCGGTATCGGTGCGGGCGATGGTGTCGGTGGATGTGCTCATATCGTCACCTGCTCTGGTCACGGCTTGCTGGTGGGTGTGAACTGCGAATCCCAGTACTTGGCCGGGTCCTCGGCCTTGTCGAGGAGTTTCGCGCCGCTGAGGACATCGACGGTGGCGCGCCAATCGGCTTCGGAATTGGTGCCCGGCGCCTTACCCGCGGTCTCCGGTGTGCTGAGCAGCGGGATGGTCTGCTGCCACTGCTGGAGCAGTACCTGCTGCGGCGGCAGTTGCGGATCCTTGCCTTCCATCGCGGCGACCGCGGCCTCCGGTTTCGCGACCGCGGCGGCGAAGGCCTCGCTGGTCGCATCGACCATGGCCTGCACCAGTTCGGGCGAGGATTCGATGGTGGCCTGATTCGCGATCAGGCCATTGCTGAAGAAACTCAGGCCCTGATCCGAATAGCGCAGGTAGCGGACCTCCTTACCGCTCTTGTTCGCGATGGTGGGACCCTGGTCGTGCGCGAATCCGATGAGCCCGTCGACGCGGCCCGAGAGCATCGCCGACATCTTGCCCGCCGAGTCGAGACTCTGCTGGGTCACCTGATCCGCCGGAACGCCCGCCTTGTCGAGATAGACCGGGAAAGTCGTCGTCGGCGCGTCACCCGCGGAGACGGCAATGGTCTTACCCGCCAGATCGGCCGGGGTCCGGATATTCGAATCGGCGAATACCTGCACTGCCGACGGCGTGGTCTGTAGGAAGACGCCGACGCTCTTGATCTTGACGCCCTTGTCGATATTGCCGAGAACAGCCGGGGTATCGGCCCAGCCGAAGTCGGTCTGTTTCGAACCGGTGGCCTGCGCGGTTTTGGTCGAGCCCTGGCCGGCCGAAATCTTCAGATCTATTCCGTGCTTGGCGAATATGCCTTCTTGCACTCCGTAATAGAACGGGGCGTGCTCGCCGTAGGGGTACCAGTTGAGCATCAGCGATACGGCGGTGGTCTGCCCGTCGGTGCCGGGATCCTTCGCGGCGGTGCCGCCGCCTCCGCAACCGGTCAATACCAGGACCGAGGCCACCGCGGCGGCGCCGATCGTCGTGAGTGTGCGAATTCCGAATTTCATGCGAGTTCTCCAGCTGTGGCGCTAAAACGGTTGTTCGACGTGCTCATGCCGCGCCGACGACCGAGGCCGTGGATCGACGGGAGGCGTGCCATGGGATGAGGAACTGCTCGGCGATTTCGATGATCGCGAACAGAATGATGCCCAGCAGGGACATGATGATGAGGGCGGCGAACAGCATCGCCGTGTCGATATTTCCGTTGGCCTGCAGGATCACATAGCCGAGCCCCTCGTTCGCGCCGACGAATTCGCCGACGACGGCGCCGGTGACCGCAAGGGTGGCGGCGATCTTGAGACCGGACATCAACTGTGGCAGTGATGCGGGAAAACGCACCTTCACGAACGTTTTCCAATTGCTCGCCCCCATGGTCGAGGTGAGCTCGAGGATCTCGGGATCCACCGAGCGCAGCCCGGCCATACCGGAGATGACGATCGGGAAGAATGCCATCAGTACGGCGACGAGGATCTTGGGGCTGGTACCGAAACCGAGCCAGACGATGAACAGCGGTGCGATCGCGATCTTGGGTATGACCTGCGCGAAGAGGATGAGCGGGTACATCGTTCGCTCGATACCGCGTGAGTAGATCATCATCAGCGCGACGGCCTCGCCGATCACCGCGGCGATAACGAAGCCGACCACCGTTTCGTAGGTCGTCACCCAGGTGTTCTCGAGCAGGTACGCCGAGTTGTCGGCGGCGGTGCGCCAGGTATCCGCCGGCGACGGCAGGATATAGGGCTCGACGAACTCGAACTCGGTGACGGCCCACCATGCGACAACGAGCACCGCCACCAGGGCGAGCGGCCGCCACATGGTCGACCACAGGGTGGAGAGAGATGGGAGCTTCCGGCGCCGAGTGCGGACGGGTTTCGTCGCTTTCGGTGCGGAGGAACTGGCCTCGACGGACGTGACTACCGCCATCTGGAGTCCTAAAGCTAGTAGTGGAGCGGGGTTCGCACTGCACCCGCCGGGAATGCGCTTTCCGAAGCTTGAACCGAGGCTAGTGTGACCGGACCCACACTGTCAAGAGTTTCTAATCTCCGCAGGTCAGAGCGATTACAAAAGGCTGCTCTCGCGAAGAATCACCCGGCCGGGCACGAATTCGTGGATATGCGAGGTCGTTGCGGAGTCGTCGAGCGCGAGCGCGACGGCGCGCTCTCCGATGTCGACCAGCGACAGCGCTACCGTCGACAGTCCGGGCACATGGTCACGCAGCGTCGGGATATCGTCGAACCCGGCGACGCAGACATCACCGGGCACCGCGAGGCCGAGTTCACGCCACGCCGCGATCGCCCCGATCGCCATCACGTCGCTCACGGCGAATACGCAGGGCACGACGTCGCCGGCCGGTCCGGGACGCAGCTCCAACGCGGCGGAAAGGCGGCGGGCGGCGCTGAAGCCACCGTCGCGAGAGAAGTCCCCCGCGATCTCCACCAGCGGTGTCACGCCGTGAGTCGCGAGAGCTTCGACGAAGCCGTTGCGCCGGTCCACAGCGGTCCGGATATTGCCCGGCCCGCCGATGACGGCGAAATCCCGGTGGCCCTGCTCGAGGAGCGCGTACGCCAATTGCGCTGATGCGGCATGGTTTTCCGGTTCGACCGCGGCCCCGAAGGGCAGCGGCTGCCCGATCACGACAACCTTGCCGCTGTTGTCCAGATACCGCGCGCATTCCTTCTCCAGATCGCGGTCGAGATCCCCGCTCTGACGTGAACCCGCCAGGATGATCGCATCGGCGCGGTGCGAGATGAAGGTACTCACGGATTCGCGTTCGATATCGAAATCGCGCTGCGTGCTGGCCAGCAGGACGAGCTTGCCCGCCCGGCGCGCCGCCGTCTGGACGCCCTGCACGATCGAGGAGAAGTAGGGGTCGGCGATATCGTGCACGACGAGCCCGATGAGTCCGGTCGAGGACCGCGCGAGGGCCTGGGCCTGGGCATTCGCCACATACCCCAATTCGGCGGCGGCGGCGCGGACCCGATCGGCGACGCCTTCGCCGGGAACCCGTGACGAGCCGTTGAGCACGCGAGACGCGGTCGCCAGGGATACGCCCGCCCGGGTCGCGACGTCTTGCAATCTCACAGCCGCCATGGATTCGTGCCTCGTTCTCTCGGTACGCGGGGTTGACCGGACTTCGCGACTAGCATAGCTTGGAAAGCGCATTCCGACGCTGACTTGTCCACTCGAGAAGTGCGGTTCCCTCCGCACCGTCCACGACCCGTTCTGCGGTCGTCGGCCACGCAAATCAGAAGAGGCACATTCCCATGCCCGATTCCACTCCCCCGCGCACGCTCCGCATCGCCATGAACGGCGTCACCGGTCGCATGGGCTACCGCCAGCACCTGATGCGATCGATCCTGCCGATTCGCGACGGCGGTGGATTGCTGCTCGCGGACGGCACCCGTGTTCTGGTGGAACCGATCCTGGTCGGCCGCAATGCCGCGAAGCTCGCCGAACTGGCCGAACAACACGGCATCGCCGAATGGAGCACCGACGCCGCCGCCGTTATCGCCGATCCGTCCGTCGATATCTACTTCGACGCGCAGGTCACGTCCCGTCGCGCCGAGGCCCTCGCGGCGGCGATGAAAGCGGGTAAGCACGTCTTCACCGAAAAGCCGACCGCCGAGACCCTGGCCGAGGCCGTCGAACTCGCCAGAGTGGCCGCGAACGCCGGCGTCACCGCGGGGGTCGTGCACGACAAGCTCTATCTGCCCGGCCTGGTGAAGTTGCGCAGGCTCGTCGACGAAGGATTCTTCGGCCGGATCCTCTCGCTGCGCGGCGAATTCGGCTACTGGGTTTTCGAGGGCGACGGCCAGCCCGCCCAGCGGCCCAGCTGGAACTACCGGGCCGAAGACGGCGGCGGCATCGTCGTCGATATGTTCTGTCACTGGAACTACGTGCTCGAGGGCCTACTCGGCACGGTCGAGGCGGTGACCGCGAAGGCGACCACCCATATCCCCACTCGATGGGACGAACAGGGCACGCCGTATCCGGCCACCGCCGACGATGCCGCCTACGGGATCTTCGAGATGGCGAACGGCGTTATCGCACAGATCAACTCGTCGTGGGCAGTGCGCGTGTACCGCG
This sequence comes from Nocardia sp. NPDC024068, assembly GCF_040638875.1. Taxonomy (NCBI): domain Bacteria; kingdom Bacillati; phylum Actinomycetota; class Actinomycetes; order Mycobacteriales; family Nocardiaceae; genus Nocardia; species Nocardia sp. NPDC024068. The sequence continues at coordinate 140,879 of NZ_JBEZYU010000001.1, forward strand.
ATGAGCTCGTCGAATTCCAGATCGACGGAACACACGGCTCCGCCGTCGCCGGTTTGCGCACCTGCGTGGCGCAGCATCGCTCGCATACGCCCAAGCCGGTCTGGAACCCGGACCTCCCGGTCACCGAGCCGTTCCGTGACCAATGGCTGGAGGTGCCCGCGAACGCGGATCTGGACAACGGCTTCAAGTTGCAGTGGGAGGAGTTCCTCACCGACGTGGTGAACGAACGGCCGCACCGATACGGGATGCTCTCCGCCGCGCGCGGCGTCCAGCTGGCCGAACTGGGACTGCGCAGCTCCGCCGAAGGCCGCCGCATCGAGATCCCGGAGGTCACGCTGTGAACCCGACGTCCACGGGTGTGTCGGTCGTGCTGCCCATCGACGGCAGGCTCGAACCCTACGTTCTCGGCGCGCCGGGCGCGTGGACCCGGCCGACGCGGCCGATCACCTCGCGCGTGGCTTTCGCGGCCGCACATGTGATTCCCGCTGCGACGGCGGACAACACACCGGGTGCGCCCGCAACCGTCGACTGGGACGCGACGTTGGCCTACCGCCGCGAACTGTGGTCCTACGGGCTCGGTGTCGCCGATGCCATGGACACCGCACAGCGCGGAATGGGTCTCGACTGGAAAGCGACGGCGGAATTGATCCGGCGCTCCGGCGCCGAGGCGGCGGCTGTCGGCGGCAGACTCGCCTGTGGCGCCGGAACCGATCAGCTCGACCTCGCCGGCCTCCCCGCCGGCCCGGCCGGACTCGACAGGATCGTCGATGCCTATCGCGAGCAGATCGACGTGGTGACCGACGCCGGAGCGCAGGTGATCCTGATGGCCTCGCGGGCACTCGTACGTATCGCCGATTCGGCCGCCGACTACCGCTACGTCTACGAGAGATTGCTGGCCGGTGTGGATCGGCCGGTGATCCTGCACTGGCTCGGCACCATGTTCGATCCCGCGCTGTACGGATATTGGGGCAGCGCCGATATCGATACCGCGACCGAGACCTTCCGCACGCTCATCGAGAACAACAGAGCGAAAGTCGACGGCGTCAAGGTCTCCCTGCTCGACGCGGCGCACGAAATAGCATTGCGGCGCGCGCTGCCCGACGGGGTCCGGCTGTATACAGGCGACGATTTCAACTATCCCGAGCTGGTCATCGGTGACGAGCACGGGCATTCGGACGCGCTGCTGGGAATCTTCGCGGCGATCTACCCGGCCGCCTCCACCGCGCTACAGGAACTCGACAACGGTAATACGACCCGCGCCTCGGCGATCCTGTGCGCCACAGAGGAACTCGGGCGTCATATTTTCGCGGCGCCGACCTATTACTACAAAACGGGTATCGCGTTCCTGTCGTGGCTCAACAACAAACAACCCGGCTTCTCGATGGTGGCAGGGCTGTCCACGGGCCGATCCGTACCCCATATGGCCGAATTGTTCCGGCTCGCGGATAAGGCCGGCCTGCTGTCGGACCCGGAACTGGCCGCGCACCGGATGCGGATCTACCTCGAACTGAACGGAATTGGATCATGACATCGGTTGCGGCAGCGGAAAAGCCGTACGATCTGGCCGACCCGTACCGGTCGCTGTCGCTGAACACCGCGACGACGAAAAGGTGGACCCTCGCCGAGGCGGTGGACGGGGCTGCCCGTGCGGGGCTCGGAGCGATCGGACTGTGGCGCGATCGGGTCGACGAAATCGGGGCCGCGGCCGCGGCGAAGATCGTCACCGATGCGGGGTTGCGGGTCTCCAGTCTCTGCCGCGGCGGCTTCCTGACCGAGCCGGGCGACGGGCAGGCGGCACTCGACGACAACCGCCGCGCCATCGACGATGCGGCGACACTGGCCACGCGGGAACTGGTGATGGTGGTGGGCGGTATGCCGGACCGGAACCTCGCCGCCGCGCGGGCGCGGGTGGACGAGCGGCTCGCTCTGCTCGTCCCGTATGCGGCCGAGCGCGGTGTCCGGCTTGCCCTCGAACCGCTGCATCCGATGTTCTGCGCCGACCGTGCGGTGATTTCGACACTGGCACAGGCGTTGTCGATGGCGCAGCCGTATCCCGCGGAGACCGTGGGTGTCGTGGTCGACACCTTCCACATCTGGTGGGATCCCGCACTGGAAGAACAGATCGCACAGGCCGGCGCGTCCGGGCGGATCAGCTCGTATCAGGTGTGCGACTGGTTGAACCCGATGACCGCCGATCCGTTGCTGTCGCGGGGCATGATGGGCGACGGGGTCATCGACTTCGCGACCATCGGCCGATGGGTTCGCACGGCCGGTTACCGCGGCGACGTCGAGGTCGAAATCTTCAATGCCGCGGTATGGGCCGGCGACGGCCACGAGGTGCTCGCGACGATGAAGCAGCGCTACCGTGATCTGGTCCTTCCCTCACTTCTGGACTGAGCCGGGCCCGGCAGGCCGCGGCCGTCCTGAGCAACGGCCTCGCCGGCTACCCGGCAGCATTCGCCGCCGCCGGCGCGGCGGTCCGGTCCGGCGGCCTGTTCGTCGCGGCAGTGGCCCTGCCGGAGGTGATCGAGGGGCCGTCCGCGGCGGTGAGACCGGTCCGGCCGCACCGTGGTTAGGATGGCCCGAGTCGTTGCCACACCAGCAGCGCTGCGCGGGCCATAGTGGTCGGATGGGCAACAACGCCACGATCGCCGCCGCGTTCGAACCGCTGCTACGAGCCACTTTGGGCCCGCGCCCTGCGATCGGGTTCGAATTCTGGGACGGCAGCACCATCCTCCCGGAGGGTGAAAGCCCCGGCACGTTGCGCGTGCGATCCGAGGATGCGCTGCGCCACCTGGTCTGGGCGCCCGGCGAACTCGGCTTGGCACGTGCATTCGTCTCCGCCACAGTGGATCTCGACGGCGATATCTTCAAGATGCTGCGAGCACTCCAGTCGACCGCGCCGAACGACGCCCGGCTCGGTCCGGGGGCGGCCTGGCAGGCCATCGCCGCGGCGCGGCAACTCGGGGCGCTCGGCCGCCGCCCGCGGCGACCGCCGGAGGAGGCGCGACCCGAGCGCGGACCGTTGCACACCAAACGTCGCGATGCGGCGGCGATCAGTCATCACTACGACGTCGGCAACGATTTCTACCGGCTGGTGCTCGGACCCAGCATGACCTACTCCTGCGCGCGGTTCGTGCCGGACGGCGACGGCTCATTGGAGGACGCCCAGCGCGCCAAACACGACCTGATCTGCCGCAAACTGGGCATGACAGAGCAGCGGAATATGCGCCTGCTCGACGTGGGATGCGGCTGGGGTTCCATGGCGATGCACGCGGCGTCGGCCTATGGGGCGCGGGTCGTCGGCGTCACCATCAGCAGTGCTCAGGTCGAGCTCGCCCGCCGGCGGGTCGCCGACGCGGGGCTGTCGGGCAGTGTCGAGGTCAGGCTCGCCGATTACCGGGACCTGCGCGGCGAAGAGTTCGACGCCATCTCCTCGATCGGTATGTTCGAACACGTCGGCTCCAAGCGTGCCGCCGAGTACTTCGACACCATGCGCGCACTGCTGCGCCCGCGTGGCCGGCTGCTCAACCATGCCATCTCCTCGCCGGGCGGTTCCATCATGCAGAGCCGCTCGTTTATCGGGCGCTATGTCTTCCCGGACGGCGAACTCGTCGACGTGGGCGAGGTGGTGTTGGCCATGGAACGCGCCGGATTCGAAGTTCGTGACGTCGAAGCCCTGCGCGAGCATTACGCGCGCACTCTTCGCAGGTGGGTTGCGAATCTGGAAAGCGCTTGGGAACAGGCGGTTCCACTCGTCGGCGAAGGAAGAGCCCGGATTTGGCGGCTCTATATGGCGGCCTCCGCCCTGGGCTTCGAGGACGGCGGACTCGGGATTCACCAGGTACTCGGTGTGGTGCCGGAAGCCACGGGGAACGCCGGCATGCCCGCGACCCGGCGGCTCTGGGAATAGACACGCGGAAACAATCGCGTCACCCTCGGTGTGGTTGCGCAACGACGTCGATGTTCATCCCGATGGCGCGCAGCCGCTCCGTGAGCACGTCGCCCATTGCTGTCGCGGGAGTGAGAATTCCAGACAATCCAGGAAGCCGGGCGCGGTCGAAGGCCAGGCACAGGCCGCTCTCACCGAGCATGACCGCGGTGGCCTGATACCCGGGATCCCCCTGCCCGGCGCAGGTTGCCAGGTACTCCGCGCCCGTGGAGGTGCGGGCGTGGGTCGTCATCCGGAACCACCCCTGCGCGCGTTCGTTTTCGTCCGGTCCGGTGCCCGGCGCGGGCAGGATCCGATCCAGAAGCCGGCGACCCGCCGACGACCTCGACAGCACTCCGACCGCGCGCATTCCGGCGGCGACACCGCCCGCCGCCGTGGCGGCGATCAGCGGCGCCGCAGGCGAGGTTCCCGCGTCCATCACCTCTCGGTAGCGGAAGTTCGCGCCGTAGACCCATCCGAGCAGCCCGTTGCTGCGGCGCACGATCTTCGTATTGTGCGGCGCCATGACAAATGTCCCGACCCAGCCCCGCAGGCTCGGGGTGATGGCAGCCGCGCGCCCGAAGGCGTGATCGGACTGCCGGCCGACGCGCGGTTCCCTCGATCTGTCCGGGCTCAGCGAATAGGGATCCGAGATCAGCACCTTTGTGGCCGGATCCGCGGCGATGGCTTCCCACATGGCACGCGCGGAGTCGATGGTGCCGCCGCTGACACCACCTTTCACCGTCGCGACGAGAGTTGTGTCCTCCAGTTCGCCGGCATTGTCCGCGACGACGGCACGATACAGCTGGTAGACGCTCAGGTCCGAAGGAATCGAGTCGAAACCGCAGGATGTCACGATCTTGGCGCCGGTAGCGACCGCCCGCTCGTGATACCGGTCGATCACGTCCCTGGTGAAGATCGATTCTCCGGTGAGGTCGGCGTAGTGGGTGCCGGCCTTCGCGCAGGCGGCCACCAGCGGTAGACCGTACCGCTGGTACGGACCGACGGTGGTGATCACGACCGCCGTCCGTGCGGCGAGGGCGTCGAGACTGTCCTGATCCGCGGCGTCGGCGACGATCAGTTGCCAGCTCGCCGCGCCCGATCCCAGTCTGTCGCGGAGTGCGCGCAGTTTCTCCGGTGAACGCCCGGCCAGTGCGATTCGTGCGGATTCTCCAGCGGCGCCGGAGAGGTACCGCGCGGTGGTTTCGCCGACGAAACCTGTTGCGCCGAAAAGGGTGAGGTCGAACTCCCGATACTCGGCCATGGTTGCCTACTTTCTATGCGTACTGGACGCGGGGTCGCTCTGGAGGTCGTTCTCGCGTGATGTTCACGGTGTCGTCACTGCGATTACCGGTCGGATGCGGGTGGCGCGGACAGTCGTCGACGAGGTCGAGGCGACGGTGATCGAGAAAGCGGCCGCGACGATTGCGGGATACATCCACCATGGGCCGCCCGGGATCGGTGACCCGGTTTTGACGATGCTGTAGGGAGTGACGGTCGCTGCCGCCGCCATCGTGCCGAGAACAACCGCGATAAGGGTGACGACGGCACTTTCGACTCCCACCACCCCCAGTACCTGGTTCCGTGACGACGAGGTCAACTGGAGGAGGCCGAACTCTCTGCGGCGCTGCCAGGTCGCTGCGATCGACGAGTTGGCGACCGCAATCGAACAGAAGGCGATGATCATCGCGACTATCAGGTAGTTCGCCGCCGCGAACTGTGGGCCGATCTCATTCGGTGTACGACCGGCGATACTGTCTTCGGTGCTCTGCATGTACAGAGTGCCGGTAGCGATGCCGACGAGCAAGGTCAGTGTGCCGACGACCGTGCTCGCATCGGCGGCGCGGGCGTGCAGGTTACGCACGGCCAAGCGGCCGACACTGCTCGAAATCAGGGGCGCGGTCCACCCGACCGCCGCAACGACGAGAGGACTCAACAGCGCCAGGCCGATGGCGACTCCGATGCATGCGGGCCCGGCCACCGCGGCGAGCAACGGTCCGTCGGCCATGGACAGCGTTCCCGCTCCGGAGCCGATGCCGATCAACACGAAGGTCACGCCCACGATCGCCTTGACCCGCGACAGCACCACCGCCTCCGCACCCGATGCGTCGGCCAGTGCGAGTACCGGGGCGATCCTCGCCGCGCGCCGGCCCGCCAGCACCGCCGCCGCCACCGCGGAGAGCAACGAGACCGCCGCGCCCACTGCGAGGGTCGTCCCGTTCACGGAGAGCCCGATCGACGCATCGACCACACCGGCCGCGGACATCCGGCCGAGCAGGAACGCGCCGAGACCGATTCCCGGTACGAGGCCGGCCGCCACCGCGGGCAACGCAACGATGGTCGTCTCCCCCAGCACCATCGCGCGCACCTGCCGGGGCTCCGCTCCGATCAGCCTGAGCAGAGCCAGCTCCCGTCTGCGCTGCTGTATTCCGAGGGCGACCGTGGAGGCGATGCCGAACGCCACGACGACGACGGTCCAACTCCCCATGATCGCCGCCAGGATGGCCAGCGATTCTCCGCTGTCCCCCGGTGCGCCCATACCGGTCTCGGCCAGCACGGCAAAGGCCGTGAGCAACGACGTGCCGGCACCGATCACACACCCGGAAGCGATATACGCCGAGACCCGCGCGGAGACCGTGCGCAGGGCGATACGCCACATCATCGGGCGCCACCCCGCGAGACGACGCCGTCGGTCAACCGTGTCATCTGCGCGGCCACCTGCGCTGCACTGGGGTGCGGCACTACGTCCGCCACTCGCCCATCCGCGAAGAACACGACGGCGTCGGCCACCGCTGCGGCGACCGGATCATGGGTGACCATCACGATGGTTCGCCCCCAGTTGTCGACCGCCTCTCGCAGCAGACTGAGCACTTCGGCAGCGGAGCGGCTGTCCAGAGCGCCGGTCGGCTCGTCGGCGAAAATCACCGCGGGAGCACTGAGCAGCGCTCGGGCAATCGCCACTCGCTGTTGCTGACCGCCCGAAAGCGCCGCGGGTCGCGTCTGCGCGTACTGCTCCAGGCCGAGCCGCGCCAAGATCTCACGCACGGCACCTTTCGCTATCGGCCGGGCGGCGAATTCCATGGGCAGCGTGACATTCTGTGCGACCGTCAAGGTCGGGACCAGGTTGTAGGACTGGAAGATGAAGCCGAGCCGGTCGCGGCGGAGACGGGTCGATTCGGCCTCGTCGAGGGTCGTCAGTTCGGTTCCCTCGATCGAAACCGATCCTGATGTCGGCTGATCCAAACCTGCCGCGCAGTGCAGCAGCGTGCTCTTCCCCGAGCCGGAGGGCCCCATCACCGCCGTGAACGTCCCACGCGGAAACCCCAAGCTCACGCCATCGAGGACCCTGGCAGCGGTAGCGCCTCCCCCGTACACCTTCACCACCTGACGCAACTCCACGCTGTACCGCGCGGATGCGACCGGGTGCGACCTATTTCCTGAGTACATCGTACGAGTCATAAATACACCGTACCCGACCTCGCCGGAAGCCATAGAATCCTATGGATAACATCCAGTAAATAGCCATTTATCTCACCAGATTGCTCGTTTTCGACACACTTGACCGCTCCGGGTAGGCTTTCGTCACCGAACCGAATTACGTGACGAAAAGAGGATCGCATGCCGACCTGCCGAACGTGCGGCCGCGAACTGCCATCCGCGACCCGCGGCCGGCCCGCGAAGTACTGTTCCCGCGCATGCCGGGCGCGGGCATACCGGGAACGTGTCGCCGAAAAGCAGCAGGCCGGCGAACCCACGGACTCGCCGGGCACCGCGCTCTCCGTCGATCGCATTGTGCGGGCCGGGATCGACCTGATCGACCGCGAAGGCGGCGCCGGCCCGTCCATGCGCCGCACCGCCGCCGAACTCGGCGTCGGGGTGATGTCCCTCTATCGCTACGTTTCCGGAAAAGAGGAACTCGGGCGACTCATGATCGACACGGTCTTCGGCGAGCATCCGTTACCGGAACCCGGCCCAGCGGGCTGGCGGGCCAAACTCGAACTCTCCGCCCGCAACGAATGGCAGATATATCGCGAACACCCCTGGATTCCGCAGCTTTTCGCCCTGACAACCCGGCCGCCGATCGCACCGCAACTGATGTCGTACACCGACTGGCGTATCCGCGCGGTCGACGACCTCGGCCTCGAATTCCCCACTATGGTCCGGATAGCGATCATGGTTTCCACCCACACCCAGAGCTCGGCCTATCCGCTGGCGGTGGAGCAGTTCGCGCACGACACCCGCGAGGAATGGCTCGGCGCCCGAAGCGGCAGAATCCAGGAAGCGTTCACCTCGAGCCCGCTGCCGATGATCGCGCAGTTCGGAGCCGACGCTTTCGAAGCCTCACAGCCGCACAGCATCTTCGAGTTCGGGCTGCGCTGCCTACTCGACGGCGTCGAAAAGATCATCTCCGACCGACCTGCCGGCTAGCGCAGCGGGAGCGCCGCCGACGGCGACCTGGCCGCCACTGGCGGCGGCTCCTCGACGACCCGCCGTTCTCGACGTTGTCGAGTTGGGCGGCCCTCAGCCCCTCAGCATTCGCTCGGTGCGGGCTCGCCGCGCAGGCGCGCATCGATCCAGCCGCCGAGTTCGGGATAGCCGGTGACATAACCGATCAGATGCTCGCCGCCCACGACGCGGAAGATGGCGGAAACACCACGGCTGCACTGTTGCTCATACATGCGCCGGGCGTCGTCGAGCGGAATCCACGGATCGTGCAGGCCGTGGTAGATGTACAGCGGTACGGTCGAGGTCCGGCCGGTCAGGTCCAACCGCTCGAACATTTTCGCGGCGAACGGGGTGTCGAGCGCGTTCGCGGTATTCGCCGCGACGTCGATCGGAATGCCGACCACACCGAGAGGCCCGGAGGCATCGCCGCAGATATCACGCAGTGGCGAGGTCGCGACCCATTGACCGAGATGATTCATGTATCGCAGGATCTCGGGGTGTTCGCGGGCGACCGCCAGCGCGACCGTCAACAGGATTCCGGAGGAGATGTTGCCGTTGAACTGGTGGGCCACGCTCGAATTGTCGGTGACCAGACCGCCCGCTGCCGCGCCGATCAGCACACCCGCCAGATCCGGTGCGTACTCGTCGAGCAGCATGGCCGCCGCGTACGCGGCGATCGCACCACCGGAATAGCCGATGGCCACATATCGGCTGGCACCGAATTCACCCGGGACGTGGGCACGGACGGCGCGGATGGCGTCCAGCATCACATGTGCGGCGATAGTGGGTTCGGCGTAGGCCATCAACGGACCCTCGTGGTCCGGCATGAGGACCGCGTGTCCCTTGCTCAGCGCCCACCAGACCGACGGCAGGAAGACCGGGAGATCGGTGTTGGGCCGATCCAGGAGACCGTGCGACAACTGATATCCGGGGGTGCAGTGCGAGCCGAGCGAGTTGATCGGCATCGCGTTCACCTCCACCGGCCGGGGCCCGGGTCCGGTCCACGCAGTCGCCGGGACGATCAGTGTCGCGGTCCCGAAGGACGGACCGCCCGAAGCGGAGGTGGACCGGAATTTCAGCAGCGTCGCCCGCGAGATGGGCGTCGCCATTCTCGCGGCGGTCGTGGTGGTGATGTCACGCGTTTCGATGATCTGGCCCGGCGACAGGGTCGCGAGGCCGGCGGGCCAGGCGTCGAACATCGGATCGTCCGTCGCCGACGGCAATACCGCGCGCCACAGCGCCGCTTCGGGCTCACCGCCCGCGAACCGGGCCGGGGCGGGGATCGTGCCGTCGATCCACTGCTGCAGAGGTGACGGGTTCTCGACCGCCGGTGCTCCCGAGTCCGCTGTGGGATCCGCGTGCGCACGGGACGGCGGCCCGCCCAACGACGTACAACCGACCAGCACGGTCACCACGATTGCCAGCAGCGGCTTCACGACCCTCACCCTCATTCCGAGAAAATCTTCCTCAGTATCGACAGTCGCCGGCCTCGATCCGCCACGATCGACGAGATCGATGGCCGTTCACAGCAGATCATCGGCCCCACTGTGGTTTCCGCCATACCGGGGAGTTCGACGCGACAGCGACCGCCCGGCCGTGTGTAATTGCCAGAGGCGCAGGGGCCGAAGGCATCCGGCGTCTTCGTGGCGAATTCACACGGCATCGGGGGCCCGCGGTGACAAGTACGAACCCGACGCCACGATGACCGGAAAACCGCTCGCAACGACTACTGTTCTATCCGTCTAACCGCTTGTCTGCCAGGGCATTTCACTGTGCTGGGTGGACACGCGGCGGCTTCTGCGTGCCTTCGGCGGCATCGACCCGAAGGCAACTTCACTGATCTCGAGAGGTAGCTCTATGAATTGGCGCTGTGCCCGAACAGGTCTCGTACGGGCGCTGGCGGTGCTGACCACAGCGGGCTGTTCGATCCTCGTGGGCGTGCCATCGACGATGGCCGAGGAGTTACCGGACCCCTCGGCGCCCTCCGGCCTGCAGCGCGGTATCGATGACGCACTCCCCCCGCCACCGCTACCCGCCGCACCTGCACCACCCATCGGCGATCTGTCTCCGCAATCGGCAGCACTGTGGCACGCGGTGCAGTCCCCGCCGACGGGTGACCCGATCTTCGATACGTGGCCCGCCGCGATGGACCGGATGGCCGCCGGCGAGGTGATCGAACAGCGTGACATCACCGCGATCGCCGCGCCGCGGATCGCCGCGCCGGTCGGCCGTGCCGTGTTGCTGAAGTTCCGCTCGACGGCCGCGGCGGGGGCGCCCTCCTTCGGCACGGCAACCCTGGTGGTTCCGGCGGCGGCGTGGACGGGCCCCGGCGGCCGGCCGGTCCTGGTCGACAACAAGCCGATCAACTCCCTCGGCCTGCGGTGTACGCCCGGCTATGTGATGGCACACGGGGAGGACGGCACCAGCAGCAGCGCCATCGACGCGTTGACACCGACGACCGCGGCGGCGGTGAACCGTGGGTACGCGGTGCTGATTCCCGATCACGAAGGCCCGTTCATGGCCTACGCGGAACCGAACGTCGCCGCACAGGTCGTCCTGGACAGCATTCGCGCCGTGCGTTCGATGCCCGGATCCGAGTTCGGTGCCAGCCGCTTCGCGCTGACCGGATACTCCGGAGGCGCGATCGCCTCCTATGCGGCAGCCATGCTGCTCACCGACTACGCGCCGGAACTGGCCGACGTGGTGGTGGGCGCCGCGATGGGTGGGCTCGTCACCGACAACAGAGTCGTCGCGAACAGTTTCGACGGCAAATTCGCCTCGGGAGTACTGCTGGCGGTCGTGCTCGCCTATGCCCGCGAGCATCCCGAAATCCTCGACAATATGAACCATCTGGCGCAGTGGGTGGCAACGTCGCCGGTCAACAACGTCTGCGGCGAGGCGCTCGGCCCGCTGGGTGTGGTCGGGATACCGCTCGAAATCGCGGCGAATATTCCGCATCCGCTCGACAGCGCCATCGCCGACGAGATCTTCACCCGCACGGATCTGGGCGACCGGACGTCGGCGGTACCGCTGTACATCTACCACGCCGCCCACGATCTCTGGATTCCGCTCGCGGGGGCACAGCAGCTGTATCGCACTCAGTGCGCCCGCGGTGTCCCGGCGGTCTTCCGCAGCGAGCCGGGTGAGCACGTGACCGGTCTGGCCACCGGATTCCCCGGTGCCTTCGACTGGCTCGACGCGCGTCTGCACGGCGAGCCCACGCCGACCGAGTGCTCCTAGAGCCAGGACGCCACAACGACGTTCGCGCCCGCAGGCAGCCGGTTACGGCCACCCTGCCCGCGCGAAGTCCGGGCTCTCTCGGCAGTGCGGCCGCCCGCACAGACGTCCGCGTTGCCGCCGGGCTGCCGGGGACCCCGTTCCACTACGACCGCCTCTTCCACTGCCGGCGGTGGGCCGCGACGATGATCACCGATCGGAACGACTAGCGGCCCTTCGCCGACCGGTTGGTCGCGGCCCGGCGTGCGGCCTCCTTGGCCTGGGCGCGTTCGTCCTCGGCGCGCACGGCGGCATAGCTCTCGCGTTCGCGGATCAGCCACTCCGGCGGATCCGCGAGGAAAGCGGCGATCTCGTCGGCGGTGAGCGAGTCCGGCACTCCGGCTCGGGTCAGGCCGCTGTTGGAGACGCCGAGCTTGCGGGCCACGATATCGCGCGGGAACGGTCCGGTCCGGCGCAGTTCGGTGAGCCACTGCGGCGGGTTCGCCCGGAGCTCGTCCACCTCGGTCCGGGAGATCGGGTTGTTCCGGAACTCTTCGGGAGCCGCCGGAAGATAGATGCCGAGCTTGTTTGCCGCGGTCAGCGGCTTCATCATCTGCGGTTTCTTGTCCAGGCTCACCGGAACAGCGTATCGGGCCGCCGAGGGGGTCCGGACGCTGCGGTGCCATACGCTGGCCGGTATGAGCCGGTTCTCCTCGATCGATGTGCAGCGCCTGCGCTGGTTCGCCGCAGTCGCGGAGGAACTGCACTTCGCACGTGCCGCGAAGGCATTGCACATCTCCCGCCAGAAGCTCAGCCACACGGTCATCGACCTGGAGACCGAGCTCGATACGAAGCTGTTCGTGCCCGGGGCGCAGCCGACCCGACTGACCGATGCGGGACGGGAGTTGCTGCGCGAGGCGCGCGACATCATGGCGCGGACCGAGAACGAGGTGGGCACCGCGGCGGCCACCGCCCCCGCCGCGTTGCGTGTCGGGTTCGTGCCCGGCGTCACCGTCACCAAGTGGGAGCGGATCTGGGGCCGGCGGTTCCCGGATACACCGCTCGAGCTGGTCGCCGTCGCCCAGGCCGACCAGGAGCCGGCGCTGCGCGAGGACCGGGTCGACATGTGCTTCGTCCGCCTGCCGATCGACCGCGGCGGTTTGAACGCGATCCCGCTCTACCGTGAGTTGCCCGTCGTCGTGGTCCCCAAGGACCACGCGATTGCACTATTCGACGAGGTCGCCATGGCCGATCTCGCGGACGAGCGCCTGCAGGACGCCTCCGATATCGACGCCGCCCAAGCCGCCATCGAGCTCGTCGCCGCCGGAGTCGGCGTCGCCATCGTGCCCCATTCGATCGCCCGCCTGCATCACCGCCGCGACCTCGTCTACCGCACGGTGACCGATACCGACGACACCGAAATCGCCCTGGCCTGGCCGCCGGACCGGACCACAGACCTGGTCGAGGAGTTCATCGGCGTAGTGCGCGGCCGCTCGGAAAACAGCTCCCGCTCCCCCGCCGGAAAGAGCACCGAACCAGAATCGCGCACGCCGCAACCCCCGGGGAAGCGACGGCGTCCCGCGGGGAAACCGATCGCCTCCAAGAAGAAGCCGGCACGGGGCCGCAAACGCTAGCGCGCTCTGCTTCTCAGCTCGGCAGCTGGTCGGAATCAGGCGCGCCAAGGTCGGCGAGAACGGAAGGCCCCGGCCGTGCGGAATGGCCGTCGAAGGTGTGGCACGCGGGCGGAGCCGACCGGTGACCGACACGGTGGTTCCGGCGAAGAGGGGCGAGCTCGTACCGATGAGATCGGCGGGCACGCTCCTACCCGGGCGTCGTCACCGCGGAATACCGCGAAATACCTTCGCCGCGGGCGCCCTCCAGGAGGGTGAGCGCTTCCAGCGCGACGTACAGTTCGGCGGACTGGCGGGGGTCGGTGGTATCGCGACCCGTGAGGTCACGGATCTTGCGCAACCGGTAGCGCACCGTATTGCGGTGACAGTGCAGCATCTCGGCGACCCCCGCGGCCGAGCCCCCGCACCGATACCAGGCGTCCAGGGATTCCAGCAGATCGCGACGTTCCGTGTCCGGCAGCCGCAGCAGTGGCCCGAGGATCTGCCCGGCCGCCCGCAACCCCACATCGGGAACCGCGACCAGCAGGTGGGCGACGGGCTCCGCGCCGTACCGGACCGTGGCGGTGGTACCCGGGCGCGCCGACCGGGACGCCAGCCGCGCCTCGGTCAGGGCCGCCGTGATGGAGTGCGGGGCAGAGAAGGCGGTGCTGATACCGACCCGGGCGTCCGCGTGCGCCGAGACAACGGCGGCGCCGCGCTCGAGCACCGTCTCCGATACCGCCGAAAGCAGCCCGATATGCGCGTCGATCTGCGCGTCCCAGACCGAATGGACGCCGAGGTCCCGCAGTGCCGTGGTGAGCTGCTGTGGTAGGGGCGCGGTGGGCTCGGTATCGATCGTGACGACGGCGAAGCTTCCGCGTTCCGGGAATCCCAGGGTCCGCAGCGCGTCGAGTACACGGCCCGGGTTGCCGGAATGGTCGTCGAACAGGGTCCTGATGAGTCGGCCCTGCACCTGGGCGTCGGAGTGGACGAGCAGGACCTCGGTCTCGCGATAGGACTCGACCGCGGTATCCGAGTACAGATCGATGAGTTCCCACAGCCGGGTGGCGAGGTCGTGGAGTCGTGGGTCGCCCGGCCCGGCGGAGCGGGCGGTCAACTCCTCCCAGATGAGGCGGCCGCCCAGCCGGTAGGCGTGCAGCAGGGCGGCGACCGGTATGCCCTGCTCGGCTTTCAGCCGGCCCGCGTTCCGAGCCGATTGCAGGCGTAACGGCTGCGCCCCCGCCAGCGCGCCGATGATCGCGGCCAGGTTCTCCCGGCAGGTCGTGTACAGCTGCTCTTCGGTGAGCAGGCCCGCCTGCGCATAGGCCGGATCGCCGGTCGCGATCCGGCCCACGAGGGTCTCGGCCATCGTCTCGACCGCCGGCACCAAACCGGCAGCCAAGGCCGATTCGGGAGGGGTTCGTGTCACGGGCACCGGCGCGCTCATACCGAGAGTGTAACCGCCCGATCGTGGCCTGGAACACAGTCGCCTTGTGCTTGAGCACAAATGGCGTTACCCAAGTCGCAACGGCGACACATTTCGATAAGTCGTGAGCACAGTCACACTCAGGATGTCCAGTTTCCCACCTGTAGCTCCGGAGCGCCCCGTGCAGACAGAACCGGCCACCGCGGCCCACTCAGTTCTCGATACCGCCCTGGCCGAACTGGCCGAGGGCGAGCAGCGATGGTCCCTGGTCACGATGACCGGCAGACGCACCCTGCTCGACCGGATACGCGCACTCACCGGGGAGTATGCCCGGGAATGGGTGGAGGTCGCCGCACGGATCAAGGGACTCGACGCCGCGTCCCCACTGGTCGGGGAGGAATGGCTGTCCGGCCCCTACGTGCTGGCCGCCGCCCTCGGTGCCCTGTCGCGCACCCTGGAGTCGCTGGAACACGGACGCAGCCCGCTGGACGGTGCCACATTCGGTGCCGCCGGAAACCGGGTCACCGTCGAGGTACTTCCCACCGGACTGTACGACGAGCTGCTGCTGAGCGGCTTCAGCGCGCAGGTCTGGCTCCGGCGCGGCGTCAGCCCCGCCGCGGCGAAGGCCACCGCGGGGCTCGCACAGCTCGACCCGGGACGCACCCACGGTATCGGGGCCGTACTCGGCGCCGGGAACATCACCTCGATCGCACCGCTGGACACGGTATACGAGCTGATCGCGCACAACCGGGTGGTCGCGCTCAAACTCAACCCGGTCACCGACCCGTTGCGCCCGGTGTTCGAGAAGATCTTCGCCCCGCTGATCGAACTCGGGGCGGTGCGGATCCTCACCGGCGGCGCCGAAGTCGGCGGCCGCTTGGTGACCCACGAGCGGATCGCGCATGTCCACATGACCGGCAGCGCGAACACCCACGACGCGATCGTCTGGGGCACCGGGGCGGACGCGACGCGACGGAAGGCGGCCGGGGAACCGCTGCTGGACAAACCGATCACCAGCGAGCTCGGCGGAGTGTCACCCACCATCGTGGTTCCCGGTGAGTGGAGCAGCGCCGATCTGGCCTTCCAGGCCGAGCACATCGCCACCCAGCGCCTCCACAACGGTGGCTACAACTGTGTGGCCTCACAGGCGGTGATCGTCTCCGCCGAGTGGGCACAGAAGGACGCGTTCCTCGCGGCGCTGGCGGAGGCGCTCGATCGGGCACCGCGCCGCCATGCCTACTACCCCGGAAGCGACGATCGTATGGCCACCGCGCGCTCCGCCTACCCCGATGCCCGGCGACTCGGAGCGCAGGGCGAACGCCTGCTGGTCACCGGGCTCGATCCGGCGGCCGCCGAACCCTTGTTCTCCTCGGAGTACTTCGCCCCGGTTCTGGGGGTGATCGAATTGCCCGGTACCGGCGCCGCGTTCACCCGTGCCGCGGCCGATACCGCCAACGAACGGCTGACCGGGACGCTCGGGGTCAATATCGTCGCGCATCCGGACGCGATCGCCGCGCTCGGCGCGGACTTCGACGCGATGATCGAACGGCTGCGCTACGGCACCGTCGCGATCAACGCCTGGACAGGAGTCGGCTACCTGACTCCCACCGCGACCTGGGGCGCCTATCCCGGCCACACCCTCGACGACGTACAGAGCGGTATCGGTGTCGTCCACAATGCCTGGCTGATCGACGAGGTCGAACGCACCGTGGTCCGCGGACCGTTCCGCCCCGCACCACGTTCGATACTGCACCGCGAATGGGCGCTGACCCCCACGCCACCGTGGTTCGTCACCAACCGGACCGCCGCGACCACGGGCCGCCGGCTCACCGCCTTCGCCGCCACCCCCCGCTGGACCCGCCTGCCCGCTATCTTCGCCTCCGCCCTGCGCGGCTGAACCTCGTCTGGAGTACACCGATGAATGCCGAGACAACCCCGCCGTCCACCGTCGACTACGTGGTCGTCGGGACCGGTTCGGCCGGCGCGGTCCTCGCCGCCCGGCTGAGCGAGAAACCGGCGAACCAGGTGCTCGCCCTCGAAGCCGGTCCCGAGGACAAGAACCGGTTCGCCCATATCCCGGCCGCGTTCTCCAAACTGTTCCAGAGCGAATGCGACTGGTCCTATCTGACGACCCCGCAGCCCGAACTGGGCAATCGCCGGATCCTGTATCCGCGTGGCAAGCTACTCGGCGGCTCGTCATCGATGAACGCGATGATGTGGGTGCGCGGTTTCGCCGCCGACTACGACGAGTGGGCACGGGCCGCCGGTGACGACTGGTCGTTCGCCAACGTCGTCGAATACTTCAAGAAGATCGAATCCGTCGAAGGCGCGAGCGAACCCGACGAGGGGCGCGCCGGTCCACTGCAGGTCGCGCATCAGCGCAGCGCGAGCCCGTGGACGCGGGACTTCCTGGCCGCCGCGGAACTCGCCGGCTACAAGCGGGTGCGGGCCAATACCCCGCAGCCCGAGGGTTTCAGCGAGACGATGGTGAATCAGAAGCGCGGCGCGCGGTGGAGCACCGCCGACGCGTATCTCAAACCTGCGCGGCGGCGGCCGAATCTCACCGTGGTCACCGGCGCGCATGCCGATCGGGTGATCTTCGAGGGAACCCGCGCCGTGGGCGTCGAGTACCGCCGGGGTGATCGGGTGCTCACCGTGCGCGCCCGCAAGGAGGTCGTGCTCTGCGGCGGTGCCATCAACACACCGCAACTGCTCATGCTCTCCGGTATCGGGGACGAACAGCAGCTGCGCGCACACGGGATCCCGGTGCTGCGTCATTCCCGGGAGGTCGGCCGCAACCTCATGGATCACCTGGTATCGCTGATCGGGTTCGCCGTGGAATCCGGCACCCTGTTCGACGCCGAGAAACCCCGCCAGCTCCTCGACTACCTGATCCGCCGGCGTGGGATGCTCACTTCCAATGTCGGCGAGGCCTACGGTTTCGTGCGCAGCCGCCCCGAACTCGAACTTCCCGATCTCGAACTGATCTTCGGCCCCGCCCCGTTCTTCGACGAAGGTATCGGCGTCGCTCCCGGTCACGCCGTGGCCGTCGGCCCGATCCTGCTCAAACCCCAGAGCCGGGGCACCGTAACTCTGGCCGCGGCCGCACCCGGCGCCAAACCACTGGTGAACCCGAACTACCTGTCCGATAGTGAGGGCGCCGACCGTGCGGCCGTCCTGGAGGGACTGCGGATCGCCCACCGGATCGCCGGCACCGGCCCGCTCGGTTCCGCCCTGGGTCGTTTCCTTCAGCCCAAACGCGAACTGGCCACCCTGGACGAAACTCTCGAAGACGCCCTGACCTGGCATTCCCACACCCTGTACCACCCGGTCGGCACGTGCCGGATGGGCAGCGACGCCGACAGCGTCGTCGCACCCGACCTGTCGGTGCGCGGCGTCGAGGGGTTG
The DNA here is from genome assembly GCF_040638875.1 of Nocardia sp. NPDC024068. NCBI lineage: Bacteria > Bacillati > Actinomycetota > Actinomycetes > Mycobacteriales > Nocardiaceae > Nocardia > Nocardia sp. NPDC024068. The sequence goes on from NZ_JBEZYU010000001.1 coordinate 158,916, forward strand.
CGGGTCGCGGACGCATCGGTGATGCCGGCCATCATCCGCGGCCATACGCACGCGCCGTCGGTGGTGATCGGCGAGAAAGCGGCCGACCTGATGTCCTGAGTGCTACCGGGTTGTCCGCCCGGGCGCCGGAGTGTGCTCAGGCGGACAGGCCGGTCCACTGGTTCACCGTATAGGGCGTAGCGCCCACGGCTCCGTTCCATTGGCTGATCGTCAGCGTCAGATACGACGGCGCGAGAGACCCCGGGTGGATGTATCCGCCGTAGAGCGTCGGCGAGCAGGGTTTACCCCTATGCGACGGCGGGTGCGAATCATCGTGGACCACCTGGATCGTCTCGTCGGACCACAGGGCGTCGGGCCGGGTGGCGGTACGGGTCTTGATGCTCAGGTCGGTGCAGTCGAAATACGACATCACGTAGGTGGAACCCAGCCGCTTCACCGACAATTCACCGAGATCGTGGCCGGGGCCGAAGAGCGGAGTCGGGGGATACCGGTTCGCCGGGTACCAACCCCAATGTCCGCCGACATGGGCCCAGTTCTGCTGGGCGGCGAAGTCACCGCGTACGAAATCCTCGGGTTCGTAGCGGAAGAGCTGGATATATCCGTGGTCCCGCCGGTAGTGATGGCTCCCGTTCCAGCGCTTGGCGAAAATATAGAGGTAGCCGTCGGGATCGATACCCGCGAAAGTCCACATACCGTACGGATTTCCGTCGAGACCGAGCGCCTCGCCGTGCCAGTGGTGCTCGAAATCCCGCCAGGTCACACCGAAATCGTCGGAATACGCCAGCCCTGAGAACGCCGAACCGTCGACCGGGGAGTTCGCCGGGACCCACGTGTGCACCGAGGTGTATTGGACGAAGGTGCGACCCTGGATCTCGATCGCGTCGTTCGGTATGCGCGAAACCTCCGTGACACCGAACCCGTTGTCCTGCCGATGTGCGTAGTCGAACACCTGCCGCGCCGGTCCGTTGCCGGGTAGCTGCCCGGTGAACTCGATCGGACTGCGGCCGGACGCGTCGAAGGCGTCCTGCGTCAGGACCAGCGGGGAGCCCAGGTAGGCCCCGGTCTGACTGCTCCCCCGCCAGCAGTCGCCCCAGACATAACCCCAGGTGCCGTCGTGCGCGCGGTGGTACGGAATGCAGAGATCGCCCGAGCCGAGACCGCGTCGGCTCGCCGAGTCGCCAGGTTCGTCACACAGTCGGATTCCATTGCGGGGTAGCTGTCCGGCCGATGGCATCTCCCCGAGGGTAGCCCTCGTCCCGTGATTTTCAATTCATCCCACCCAGCCACCCGGCCGCGTCCAGCCGGTAGGCGACCGGTGCCGCGACGGTGCGCAGATCGTCCTCCATCGCGCGGACCCGGCCCTCCCCCAGTTCGCCGCACCAGTTCGCGCGCAATCGCCCGAAGATCTCGGCCGACCGGGCCAGCGCGTCGACACCGCGGGCGGTGAGACGAACAATTCTGCGCCGGGTGTCGGCGGGGTCGTGGGCTCGTTCCGCATAGCCGAGAGCGACCAGGCGATCGACAGTCTTGCCCGCGGCCTGTTTCGAGATGCCCAGCCGACGTCCGAGATCACTGGCCGACGCGCCGTCGATACCGATCGCCTGCATGGCGAATCCGTGTGCCGGACGCAGTTCCGGATGACCTCGCCGTCCCAGCTCGGCATGCAGTTCGTCGATGAGGGTCCGAAACCCCGCGAACAGGAGTAGAGGAAGTTCGTAGCCCGCGCGCACATCGTCGCCCGGGGCCGAGGCATCACCCTTGGCAAGATGGTCAACCTGGTTTACCATTCTGCTCATATCGTCAACCATGTTGTCCATCATAGGAGAGAGATGTTCACCGCCCATACCGCCGAGACGGCACCACCCGAATCCCACGCGGCCATCCGGGCCGTCGCCGGTCCCTCCGGTTCGGTACCGGACGCCGTGCGCCGGCTGGCCGAATCTCCCGAGTTGCTCAATGGATTCCTGGCCATGAGCGCGAGTTTCGAGGGCTGCACCCTGGATCCGGTAGCCCGGGAGGTCGTCATCATGACCGTCGCGGCGCGGAACGACTGCCATATCTGCGTCGCGATGCACACCGGCAAGCTCCGCGCACTCGGTGCGCCGACCGGCCTGATCACCGCCCTGCGCGAACAACAGTCATTGCCCGATAGCGACCTCGAGGCGATCCGGAATTTCACCCTCCGCGTTCTCGCCACCGCCGGGGGTGTGGACGACGCGACACTCGAAGCCTTTCTGGCCCACGGATACACGAGACGCAATGCGCTGGAGGTCGTATTCGGTATCGGGACCTACACGATGTCCACCCTGGCCAATCGCCTCGTCCGAGCCACCTGAGCCCCGGCCTCAGCCTTGACGGGTCGGCCGGATGGTCAGGTCGCCTATTTCGACATCCTCGGGCTGGTCGATCGCGAACGCGATCGCCCGGGCCACCGCCACGGGGTCGATACCGAGTTCGGCCATGTTCCGCCTGGCCTGCTCCCGCACGGCCGGATCGTCGACGGCGTTGTCGATGAGTTCGGTGCGGACATAGCCGGGTGAAATCGATGTCGTCCGCAACACTCCGTCGATACTCTCCTGCCGCAACCCTTCCAGCAGGGCGCGCACCGCGTTCTTCGTTCCGGCGTACACCGCCTGGGTAGGAACGATCTTCAGCCCGGAGGTCGAGACGACGGTGACGAGGTGACCGCCACCCTGCCGCCGGAAGATCGGCAGCGCCGCGGATATCCCGTGCAGGATCCCCTTGACGTTCACGTCGACCATGGCCGACCAGCCCGCCACATCGAGGTCGGCCATCACGCCGATCCGGGTGACCCCGGCATTCCCCACCAGCACATCCAACCGGCCGAAACGCTCGACGGCCAGTTCGGCGAGCGCGAGGAGGTCGGCGGGATCGGTGACATCTACCCGGACGGCGGCCGCCCGGCCGCCGTCCGCCTCGATATCGGCGACCAGCCGGTCGAGCCGGTCGGTGCGGCGGGCCCCGAGAACGACGGCCGCGCCGAGTGCGGCCAGATGACGCGCTGTGGCCGCACCGATTCCACTGCTGGCGCCGGTGATGGCGACGACCTTGCCGTCAATTGTCATAGCGATCCTCCGGCTATAGTGGACATATGTCCGTTTACCCCGACCAGCATAGCGGACACATGTCCGCTTCTGCTGACGGTCGCACCCGACGTGCGGACGCCCAGCGCAACCGTGAGCGGATACTGGCCGCCGCCCGCGACCTCGTGCGCGAGCCGGGAGAGCTCAAGCTCAACGCGGTCGCGAAGGCGTGCGGTATCGGACAGGGCACGCTGTACCGGCACTTCCCGACTCGGGAAGATCTTCTCGCCGAGGTCTACCACCGCGAAGTGGACGAGCTGATCGCCGCGGCTCCGGATCTACTGGCCTCGCACCCGCCACTGGACGCGCTGGCGGCGTGGTTCGACCGGGTGGCCGCCTATGCGCGGGTCAAACGCGATGTCTTCGCCGCCGTCGAGGCCGGCACTTCGCGCGACCTCGCCGCGCACAGCCTCGGCCCCATCGGCGAGTCGGTGGAGTTACTGCTCGCCGCCGGGCGCTCGGCCGGCACGGTCCGCGCCGACGCCGAGGCCCGTGACGTCATCGTGCTCATCAGCTGGTTGTCGCGGCTCGACGACACCGAACTCGACGCACGGGGTCCGCGACTGCTGTCGATCCTCGTCGACGGCCTCCGCGCACCCTGCACCTGAGTTCTACACCTCCCCCGCCATCCGGTACGCACCCCGCTCGACCCGATCCAGCAGTGCGCGCGTCCATTCGGCCCGGCTGCGCGCGGTATGCAACCACAACCCGATGACATCGCCGACCGGGCCCCAGGTGGCGAGATCGGCATCCGGCGGCAGATGTGTGGTGATTCCGGCCTCCCAGTCGTCCATCGCGGCGGCGCGTCGGCGCAGGAGATCAACGGCTTCCGCCCGGGGCAGATCCTCGATCAAGCCGACGGCGGCGGCCAGCAGATCCATCCGCGGATCACGACTGGACAATGCCGTGCGGAGCAGGTCCAGATAGGCCCGTTCCCCGTCGTCGGTGAGCTCGTATTCGATGCGGGGCGGCCCACCCACCGCACTCGGTGAGACCTCGTGCTCCCGGAGCAGACCGCGACCCGCCGCGGATCTCAGCGCGTGATACACCGAACCCGAAGTGGCACTGGACCATTCGTGGGCACCCCAGGACTCGAGGTCGGCACGGACCTGGTAGCCGTGCGCGCGCCCCCGTCGCCGGACCGCGCCGAGCGCGAGCAGCCGGACCGCCGACATCCGGTCAGACCCCCACGGGCGCGGTGGTATTCACCCACCAGAGCGTGCCGAACGGGTCGACGAACCCACCCAGCCGGCTACCGTCGGACTGGGCAGTGACCTCTTGCGCGGGCCGCGCCCCCGCGTCGATCGCGCGCCCGTAGACGCTGTCGGCGTCGGGCACCGTCGCCCACAACTGCACGTGAACCGGTTCGTCCGGGGACTTCAGGCAGCGCTGCCCTCCCTCCCCCGAATCAGCGAAGAACAGTTCGCTGTCACCGATGCGGGCCCGGGCATGCAGAACCCGCCCGGGGTCTTCGGGCAGTACGACGAAATCGGTGATCTCGGCCTCGAAGGCACGCTCCAGGAACACTCGATAGTCATTCGCACGGTCGACCATCACATACGGGGAAATCGAAGACATCTTCCTCACCTCGTTGAAGCGGACGAAGTCTAGCCAAATTTGGCTAGCTGCGTCCAGCATAGAGGCAGTAGACAAATTTGACTAGAAGAGCTCGAGAGGAAGTTCGCTGAAGGCATAAACCGCCCGCAGACCAGCGGAGTAACGTTGTAATCAAGTAATCGCTACGCGGTGAGAAGGTGAATCCCATGAGGCACGGACATCGAGGACGAGGATTCGGCAGACCGGGCGGCTGGCAGCAGGCCGACCTACCCGAGACCACGGACGTACCGGATTGGTTCGCCGGGCGACTGCCGGACGAATGGTTCACCGGCGCACCCGCCATCGAGATCGACCGCGACGAAATCGTCGTGATCGGCGAATTGCCGCTGCCGGCCCCGGGCTCGCCCGCCGACGCCGAGAAGTCCGCGGAGACCGGGGCGGAGACGCCGGACGACGATGCGACGCGCAAGGTCCCGGACGCCACGAAAGAGGGCGCGATCGCCCGATTCCGGGAGTCCACCCGCGCGGCCCGGATGCAGATCGCCGACGAAGCCCAGCGGCGCTACGGGCGCAGTGTGGCGTGGGGTGTTTCGGTAGACGGCGAGCGAGTGTTGTTCACGCATCTGGCGGTACCGGTGATGACCCGGCTGCGCCAGCCGGAACGCAAAGTGCTCGATACGCTCGTCGACGCCGGTGTTGCCCGATCGCGCGCCGATGCGCTGGCATGGACGGTGAAGCTGGCCGGGCAGCACACGGACGCCTGGCTGGAGGAATTACGGGAGGCCATGCGCAAAGTGGACGACCTGCGTTCGCAAGGCCCGCAAGGACTGTGAACACACGGATGCCCGCGAGGTTTCACCTCCTCGCGGGCATCGGCCGCCGGCGGAGCCGATCGGCGAGAATCAGGCCTTGTACTGGGCGATCTGAATGAGATTGCCGCAAGTGTCGTCGAGGACGGCGGTGGTGACCGGGCCGTGGTCCACCGGGGGCTGCGTGAATAGCACACCCGCCGCCTGCAGCCGCTCGTATTCCGCGTGCACATCGTCGACCGCGAACGAGGTGAACGGGATACCGTCGGCCACCAGCGCGCTCTTCAACGGTTTCGCCGCCGGGTGACCGTCGGGTTCCAGCAACAATTCGACACCGGTCGGGTTCTCCGGCGATACGACGGTGAGCCAGCGGTACTCACCGGCCGGCACGTCGGTCTTCTTCACGAACCCGAGTTTCTCGGTATAGAAACCGAGCGCCCGGGCCTGGTCGTCGACCCATACACTCGTCAGATTGATCCGCATCTCTACTCCTTCAGCCAGCGATCGGTGAGATTCCGCAGCGGTTCTCGATTCAGGTGGTGGAACTTGTAGCGACCCTCCCGGGTGGCGGTCACCAGGCCGGCCGCGGCGAGCACGTCCAGATGCTGCGAGATGGCCTGCCGGGTGGACGACAACCCGTGTCGCATCGTCAGCCGTCCGCACAGCTCGAACAGCGTCTGGCCGTCGCGCTCGGCGAGTTCATCGAGAATCACCCGCCGGGTGGGCTCGGCCAGCGCCTTGAACACCCCGCCGGGGTCGGTGCCGTTGTTCACCCATCCAGGATATGCAAGTCATGACTTGCATGTCAATGCCGCCGCCCTCAGTCCCGATGCGCCGACAGCAACCAGGCCGGCACCGATTTCCGGCCGCCCGCCTCATCCCGCAGGCCCTCGAATTTCACTCCGGGACCGCCCGCGGGGGCGTCGAGCGCGTCGAGCATATTGCCGTGGATACGCGCCGGCGCGATCTCATCGATCACCCAGAACGGCGAGACCGCAGCCCGCAATTCCTCGGCCGTCACCGGCGCCGGTCCGGGCCCGGTGCTGTCGGGCAGGGCGGCCCGGTCGAAGACCAGAGCAAAATACGATGCCCCCGGCGCGGCGGCGCGCCGGATGGACCGCAGATAACCCTCTCGCGCTTGCGGCGGGATGGAATGGAACAGCGTGCTGTCGACGATCGTCCCGAATCGGCCGTCATAGCCGGTGAACGAGGTGATATCGGCGACATCGAAGGTCGCACCACTGAGCCCACGCCTATCGGCCGCGGCCCGCGCCGAGGCTATCGCGGTCGGTGCGAGATCGAGCCCCACGGTGGTGAAACCGCGTTCGGCCAGGTACAGCGAGATCGCCCCCTCGCCGCACCCCGCGTCGAGCACATCGCCGTGGAACCGGCCCTGGTCGATCAGCGCGGCGAGTTCGGGTTGCGGTTCCCCGATACTCCACGGCGGTGCGGCGCCGGGACCCAACGGGCCGTCACCTCGGTAGACGGCTTCGAATTCGAAATCCTCCGGTGTGGTCATCCCCCACGACTATCAGCCTGATCGGCGCGAGTACATGTAACCGCCCACCCCATCTGCTCGCCGGAGACCACCCGTGACCGGTGGCCGGATACCGTGGAGCGGCGCCTCGATTCAGGCCTTCCAGAAGGCGCGCAGTGCCGCGCCGAGCGCTTCGGGCACCTGCATCGGTAGTGAGTGGGTGGTATCGGGCCACACTGTCACCGTGGCGTCCGGCAGCAGTCGGCGTGCCCGAGCCGCCGCCCTGTCGCCCCCGGCGAGCGAGTCACGCGCGGCGATCGCGACGTAGACGGGCATGGACAGCGGTGTGGCCGTGACATCCGACAGCAGGCGGGGAGTGGGCAGAGCCGCGACGAAATGCTCGGTGCCGGCGGCAATCATCTGCGCCGTCGGATCCTCGCGGGCACTCGCGAAATCCTCGCCCCCGATCCTGCCCAGCGCTTTCTCTCGCAGGCTCCGGGAGACGAACGGCAGCGCGCCGACGGTGGTCCAGAAGAACACCCAGGGCGGCGGCCAGGCGAAGGTGAACACGGGCTCCAGCGCGACCAGCGACGCCACTCGTTCCGGATGAACCCGCGCGTAGGTCACGGCTGTCGCGCCACCGAACGAATGACCGACCACATGGACGCGTCCCGAGGTCAGCGCCACCACCGCCTCGGCGATCCACTGCGCCTGATCGTCGAAATGCGTGAACGGTGTGTTCTGCACCGACAGGCCCGCGTCACCGAGCGCATCGAAAGCGAACACCCGGTGCGTGGCCAGGAACCCGGGCAGGTTCGCCGACCACATCGGCGCGCCCGACGAACGCCCCGGCACGAGCAGGATCGCGGTCTCGGGTGCGTCCGCCGGACCCGACCATTCGTAGGCGCGGACCGTCCCGAACGATGTGGGCAGGTCATGGGTCCGGTCCGGGGGCGGGAGTTCCGACATGGCCGCCTCATACGGCCGCAGGTAGGCGGCACGTCCTTGTTCGGTCCGGAAATGTCCCACGCGCGAACTCACGGGTTCGACAGTAGAGGCGTCGGTCACCTGGACGCGATTTCTCGCCGCGGACGAACCGGCCGACGACGCACGGCGGCGCCGCGGTGACACGACCCGAGCGCGCTTTTCTCCTGCTGAGCGGAAGGTCGCGGCGCTGTACGGCCGTGGCGAGTCCATGCTGGGAAACCCGAGCGGGTCGCGACGAGGCCCGCCGATCCGAGAGCAGGAGCCCGTCCAATGACCAACCTCGCACGCTACGACGGCCGTCGCGTCCTCGTCACCGGTGGTGGCTCCGGGATCGGTCAGGCCAGCGTTCTCCGGATACTGCGCGAAGGCGGCCGGGTGGTCGCCGCCGATATCAGCGAGGCAGGCCTGCGGGACACCGAGGCGAAAGCCGGCACCGACAAGCTGAGCACCCTGACCGTCGATATCGGTGACGAAACCTCGGTCCGGGACGGAGTCGCCGCTGCGGTGGACCGGCTGGGTGGGCTCGACACCCTGGTCAATGCGGCCGGAATTCTGCGTTCGGCGCATCTGGAACAGACCACCCTCGCCGATTTCGAGCACATCCTGCGGATCAACCTCGTGGGCACCTTCCTGGTCACCCGCGAAGCCATTGCCGCCCTGCGCGCCGGTGTCGCGCCCGCGGTGGTCAACTTCAGTTCGACCTCCGCGGCCTACGCGCATCCGTACATGTCCGCCTACGCCGCCTCCAAGGGCGGTATCCAGGCGATGACCCACGCTCTCGCCATGGAGTTCGGCAAGCAGGGCATCCGGTTCAACTCCGTCCAGCCCGGATCGATCTCCTCCGGTATGACCGACGGCACCGGCGCGGCGGGGCAGAGCGCCGGCCCGGGCCTGCCTGCCGATGCCGATCTGTCGATGTTCGCCAGGATCGCGCCCGCACTGCCGCTCGACGGCGGCGCCCTCTTCGCCGGACCGGATTCGGTGGCGTCGGTGGTGGCGATGCTCGGCTCACCCGACGCCTACTTCATCACCGGCACCGAAGTCCGCGTCGACGGCGGCTCACATATGTGAACCGGCCGACCGCATCGGCGCCTGCACGACGAAACCGTCGTCCCACAGCGCGGAGAGATCCTGCGAGCCGTCCGCGGTCGGGCGGATCCGGTCGTAACGCCAGATCCGGCGGCCGTCCTCGCGCCGGCGCGCATTGCGCAGGATCCCGCGCCGGAGCGACGACACCGACCGGGTGGGATTGTGGTCGATAGGGCGGTCGGCCCGCCGAGGGATATACCGACAACGACAGCGCCGGCCGCTACGGGCATCCAGAAGAAGCCGGGTTGGCGATCACCGGATGAGTTCGACGCGAGCTACCATCACCCGGTCCCGGCTGGAAACTGATAATCCGCCCTCCAGCAATGCGGGGAACCTCACCCACCGGCCCAGGACTTGGACAGGAATAGGGCTTGGTCGATGAAATGTGGGCCCTATCGGGATTTCAGGACGCGCAACGCGGCTTGGGTGCCCCCGTCGTCCGGGTACCACTGCGCGTGCTGCGCGTAGCTGTAGACCTACTTACATAGGGATTCCAGCACTGCACCCGTTCCTGCACGGCGAACAATTCGACGCTGATCGCGGATAGATCAGTCTCCTGCCGCGAGGGCCCCGAGCTTGCTGATCACCATGGCCACGGGCGGATTCGTCAGCGCAGACCCGTCGCCGAACACGACTGTCGGCACGATGCGATTACCCCCGTTGAGTTCGGCGACCAGGGCGGCCGCGGTGTCGTCGGTCTCGACGTCGATGACGACGTGCGCAACACCCGCCTCATCCAGATCGGTGCGCAGCCGGGCGCAGAACGGACAATCGGGCTTGAAATAGACGATGAGCTCATGTGTCATACAAGTAAAGTAGTACTACCGGGGATTTCGTTCGAACTCGCACTCAATCGTTAACAAACATGTCATACAAGAGTCGTAGGTTCGATCGCATGAGCAATCTCCCGACGACGCGCGCGTTGGTCGCGCAGCCGCTGACCAGGGAAGCATTTTTCCCATTCGGCGCCATCTTGCGTGCCCGGCCCGACGGCACGCCGGTCACCGAAGACGAGGGGCTGCTGGACCTGGCCGCCGGCCGGCCGCGGTTCTATCTCATGGAACTGGCGGACAAGCCACCCAGGTTCCGGACGATCACCCGGCACCGCCGGACCACGCAGTCGCTGCTGTCGGTCGGTGGCGCGAGCTGGATCATTGCGGTGGCGCCGCCGGAGGACCTCGACGACCCCGGCGCCGAGCCGGATGTGGACAGGATCGTCGCCTTCGAGGTCCCCGGTGACGTCGCGGTGCTGCTGCACCGCGGGACCTGGCACTCCGGACCGCATTTCGCCGAGCCGGTCCGGACGTTCGCGAACCTCGAGCTGGCCGATACGAATATCGTCGACCACCACACGTTCCGGCTGGACCGGGAGCGTTCGCTGCAGTTCGAGATCACCGCACCGGAGGCCGGGATCCGGAAGCAGGCCCTGATATGACCGCCCCCGGGCTGGCGGCGGCCTTCGATGCTTACGAGCACGCTCTCATGACCAACGACGTCGAGGCGCTCGACCGCTTGTTCGCCCCTGGACCGGCGACGCTCCGAGGCGACGTCACCGGACTACTCGTCGGGCACGACGCGATCAGCGCCTTCCGGCGGGCGCGGGGCGGGGCGCCGCCCCGGCGGATCGTCGAGACGCACGTCCGGGAGATCGACGACGAGCACGCCCTGATAGTTGCCGTGACAGAGCTGCTCACCGGTGGCCGTGGCCAGCAGACCCAATTGTGGGAACACCGTGACGGCACGTGGGTGATCACCGCCGCGCACGTCAGTTCCGCGGCCGCCGCGCTCGACGGCCGGATCTGGCGTCTGGTCGGCGATCCGCTGCTTCCGCGCAGCCGGGAAGGTTCGCTGTCCGGGGAGTCCGTGGCGGTCAAGGACCTGTACGCGGTCGCGGGCCAACGGGTCGGCGCAGGCAATCCGGCCCGGCTCGAAGCCGCCGAACCCGAACCCGAACATGCCTGGGCGGTCGAGCGACTCCTGGCCGAGGGGGCGGACGTGCGCGGTATCAGCCGGACCGATGAGTTCGCCTTCGGCCTCGCAGGCACCGACACCCACTACGGCGCGCCACCGAACCCCCGTGCCGCGCAACGGGTTCCCGGGGGGTCGAGCTCGGGATCGGCATCGGCCGTTTCCCTCGGTCATGCGACCATCGGTCTCGGTACCGACACCGGCGGCTCGGTGCGCGTGCCCGCCGCCTACCAAGGCCTGTGGGGCATCCGGACGACGCACGGCGCGGTATCCGTCCGCGGCCTGCTCCCACTGTCCCCGTCGTTCGACACCGTCGGCTGGCTGACCAAGGGCCCGGCATTGCTCAGCCGGGTGGCCGGCAGTCTCTTGCCGCCGGACGAGACCACACCGGGCGATTCGGTTACCGCGGAGGCCCTTCTCGGCCTGGCGGAACCCGATATCGCCGAGTCGATCCGCGCGCTCGTCGCCGACATCCCGAGGATCGACTGGACCTTCGATTCGTCGGCGATGCTGACCACCTTCCAGACCCTGCAGGCCTACGAAGCGTGGCAAGTGCACGGACCCTGGCTCACCACCCGGTGGGACACCCTGAGGCCCGACGTGCGCGGCCGGTTCGAGCGAGCGGCGGCGGTTTCCACCGGCGAAGCCGACCGTGCGCGGCGCGAGGTCGCCGTACTTCGCATCCGGATCCGGGAACTCCTCCGTGACCGGGTGCTGGTGCTACCCTCCGCCTCTTCCGTCGCACCGCCGGTCCACGACAGCGACGCCGTCCACGCAATACGGACAGCGACCATGCAACTGACCTGTATCGCCGGAATCGCCGGACTGCCGGCCGTCAGCGTGCCGGGCGAGACCCGTGCCGGGCTGCCGTTCGGGATGTGTCTCGTCGGGCCACCACGCTCGGACCGGGGCTTGATCGCCCTGGCCGAACGGTGGCACCGCCGCAGTCCCGACGACGGCCACCCGGATCTCACGACCAGCCATGGACCAGAGCGTGACTCCCGAGATACTCGGACCGGATCGTGATGGCCGAATTCTCCGCGGACCTGCGCGTCGGCCGTGATATCAAGCTCCCTCAGCCCACACGAGACCAGCTCGACGCCGCGCCGGACGCGGCTCGCGACCCGTTGGACCTGCTGCGCGCCGCGGCCCGGACAGGTCTGGATGGGGTGCTCGTGCGGACCATCGTCGAGCTCAGTCCGACGCTGGACGCCGGCCTGCTCGGCGACGCCCGTGCGCTGGCCGACGAACTCGGGTTGTACCTGCACGTCGGCGTGGGCAAGGTCAACCCGTACATGACCGCGGAGCTGCCGGAGGTGCGGGACCTCGGCGCCGGTGACTACACCGCCGGCATGGTCCGCATGATCGAGGCGGCGGCGGCGATCGGATGCCATGAGTTGTGGACGGCGACAGCGTTCCAGAAGCCCCCGTCCTACGGTGTGCACGCCGTCGACCGGTTTCGCACCGATGTCACCTGGCCGGAGCAGTTGCGCGCGACGACCGCCTACCTGCACCGACTCGCGCCGATACTGCGCGCGAACGGCAGCCGGCTCGATATCGAGACGCACGAGGAAATCACCGCCGCCGAACTCCTCGCGATGATCGAGGAGGTCGGCGGCGATGTCGTCGGAGTCACCTTCGACCCGGCCAACTCGGTGGCGCGCGGCGAAGATCCGCACGAGGTCGCGTCACTGCTGGCGCCGCATATTCACCTCACTCACCTGCGCGACGTCGCGCTCTTTCCCCATGGCCCCGACCTGATTCGATACCTGGCGCCGTGCGGGGACGGAGTCCTCGACTGGCCACGGCTGCTCGGCACGCTGCTCGACTCCTCACCCGGCCTGCACCTGACCATCGAGGGCAGCGGCGCACACCGGGGCCGCTTGGTGATCCCGCGCGCCGACCCGCGATGGCTGCGCGACCGAGGGGCTCCGCCGACCGCGGCGACCGATCCGCTCGACACGATGCTTGCCGGATACACCGCACGCGTCTGCGCCGGTGAGGTCCCCGGCCATGCCGTCTTCGAGCGCGCCGCCGCCGACCCGGCCGCGGCCGGCGAGCTGGGCGACATCGACACCTTCGTGGCGCGGGCCGCGGACGCGCTGCGAATCGCGACCCGCCGAATTTCGGCCGGGCTACGTGCGTAAACTCCGAATTAACTTGTCCGACAGGTACTGTCCCATCCCCCCATTCTCATGCAGTCTTATTTCATATCTCCACCTGAACGGCAGTAGCAATGGGAGTCACATGTCTGACAACAAGGCGAACGAGCCGAAATATCTCGACACCGTCCCATCCGGGCACGCGTTCGGCATTCGCGTCTCGGATGTCTCGATGGTCTACCGACGCGGACACGCGCAGACGGCCGCGCTCGACGGCTGCTCTTTCGAAATCCCCGAAGGTTCCCGGACCTCACTCATAGGCCCCTCCGGGTGCGGTAAGTCGACATTGCTGCGGATCGTCGCCGACATCGTGGACGGAGCAACCGGGCGGGCCGCTGTCGGGGGCCTGAGTCCCCGGCAGGCACGGCTCGAGCAGAAGATCGCGCTGGTCGGCCAGACCTCGGGAATGCTGGAGTGGCGCAAGCTGACCGGGAATGTGGCGCTCGGCCTGGAGATGACGTCGGTTCCCCGAAAGGAACGACTCGAACGAGTCCACCACGCGATCGAACTGGTCGGACTGAAGGGTTTCGAGGACCGCTACCCCCACGAGCTCTCCGGCGGGATGCGCCAGCGCGCCGCGATCGCCCGCGCGCTCGCCCTACGGCCCCGGTTCCTGCTCATGGACGAGCCTTTCGGCGCGCTGGACGAGATCACCCGCCTGCGCCTCAACTTCGAACTACTGCGGATCCTCGAGGAACAGGGCACCACCTTGCTGCTGGTGACCCACTCCATCACCGAAGCCGTACTCCTCTCCGACCGCGTGCTGGTCATGAGTCCCCGGCCCGGCCGGATCACGCACACCTACGACATCGACTTCGGCCACCACCGCACCGCCGAACTACGCGAAGACCCCCGGTTTCTCGCCCATGAGGCGCGACTGCGCAGCGCCCTGCTTCCCACCACTACCGACACAGAAAGGAGCGCCGCATGAAGATCCGTCCACTGCCGTTCCTCGCCACGGCCGTCATCCTCTTCGCAGTTTCCGCCTGCGGCGCCACCGGCGGACAGGGCACCACAGGGACCGGTGACGGCATCCCGGTCCGGGTCCAGCTCGGTTTCATCCCGAACACTCAGAACTACGCCATTCCGCACGGGATCGCCGACGGCAGCTACGCCGAGGCCGGCCTGGACGTCACCTATGCGCCCGGCGGTATCGGGGTCGAACCGATCAAGGTCGTCGCCGCGGGGCAAGCCGAGATCGGCATCGCCAACGGTGAGGCCATCGTCGCCGCCCAAGGCAGCGGAATGAAGCTCAAGATACTCGGTGCCGAGTTCGGCAACTCGCCGCTCGGGATGCTCTGCCGCGACGATTCGGGCGTCGAAACCCTGGCCGATATCGCCGGCAAGAAGATCGGCGTGCGCCCGATCTCGGCGCCCGGGTTCCCGATCCTGCTCTCCACCAACCACATCGACCCTGGCGACGTCGACGTGGTCAACATCAGCAACACCGACGAGGCGTCGCTGATCGCAGGTCACGTCGCATGCACGTACGCCGACATGGCCCTCAACGAGCCTCGGATCGTCGCGGAGGCCGGGGTGCCGAACCATATGCTGCTCGCCGCCGAGTACGGGATGGCGGCGCCGATGAACGTCTACTTCACCACCGAGGCGTACTACGAGAAGCACAAGGACGATGTGCTCCGGCCATGGGTGCACGCCACCCAACGGCAGTGGGCCGAATTCCTGGCCGACCCGACGGCGGCGGCGAACTGGGTCCTCGCGGAGAAGCCGGTCGACGGCCTCGATCCCGCCCAGGAGCATTACCAGGCCACGACGATGGTGCCGTTCCTCCAGACCGGCTACACCGACCGAAACGGACTGCTCGCGCTCGACCCGGAAGTCTGGCGGACGCTGGCGGAGAACGCGCACGCGGCAGGCGCCACGGACACGGTGGTCGATACCGGCGACCTCCTCACCGACCTGGCCTCGAAGGAGATCCGATGAGCGCCCCGACCACCTCCGTCGCAGCCGGCCCGATCTCGGCGGAAGGGCCGCTGTCCCCCAGCGCCGAGTCCACACCGGCGGATCCGGATCTCCTGCACGACCTCACCGAGCCGCAGCGACACCGCCTCCGCTGGGGACGGCCGCTCAACATACTCGGGCCGGTCGGGGTGATCCTTGCCGTGCTCGGGATCTGGGAGCTGGCCACCACATCCGGACTGGTGCAGGACTTCGTCCTGCCCTCACCGTCCGCTATCGCGGCAGCGGTGCAGGACGATCCGGAGCTGTTCTGGAGCAACACCGCGGCAACGACGGTCGAGGCTCTCATCGCCCTCGTCCTGGGAACCCTTGCGGCAGTGATCACCTCGGTGGTCTTCGTCTACTCACCGTTCGTCCAGCGCAGTGCCTACCCCTTGGCGCTCGCGGCACAGAGCATCCCGGTGATCGCGATCGCCCCGCTGCTGGCCATCTGGCTCGGGCCGGGACTGGTTTCGAAAGTTATCGTCGCCGGCTTTCTCTGCTATTTTCCGACGCTGGTCAGCATGCAGCGTGGTTTGCGGGCGGTTGACCCGGAGACGATGGAGCTGATGGCGTCCTACAACGCCGGATGGTGGCGGGTGCTCATCAAGGTACGGCTGCGTACTGCGTTGCCTTATCTCTTCGTGGCAATGAAGATCGGCGCGGGCGGGTGTTTCGTCGGCGCGCTCACCGCCGAGTGGATCGGCGCCGACAAGGGGCTCGGCTACCTGATCAGCATCCTCGGTTCCCAGTTCCGCATCCCCGAACTGTGGGGCGCGGCGATGATCGCCTCCATGTTGGCGGTCACCGCATTCGTCGTGGTCAGCATCGTGGAATACCTTGCGATGCCCTGGCGGCGGGGGCGGGTGACGGACAATGCCTGACATCCGGATCGGGATCGACACCAGCAAGCTCCCCAGCAGCCGAGGCGAGGACCGCGGGGTGCACGAGGTACTGGAAACCGCCGCCGCGATCGGCTGCACCGGTGTGCTGTTCCGTTCCGTCCTCGAGCTGGACCCAGGCCTCGACCACGGCGCGATCGCCGAGGTCCGGGCGCACGCCGACGAACTCGACCTCTATATCGAGGCAGGAATCGCCAAGGTGAACCCGTACATGACGGCCGAGCTGCCCGAGATCCGCGCTCTCGGCGACGGCGACTACCTGCGCGCGCTGGAGCGAATGGTCGCGGCCTGCGCCGCCGCCGGCGTGACCGAGTTGTGGACGGCCACCGCCGCGTGGAAGCGCCGGTACCCAGGTATCTTCCAGTACGACCGGTTCCGCACCGACGCGCCCTGGCACGACCAACTGGCAGCCATCGAGCGGCTGCTGCTCGCCCTACGACCCACCCTCCTGCGGCACGGCGTCCACCTCAACGTCGAGACGCACGAGGAGATCACCTCCTTCGAGGTGATCCGCCTGGTCGAGGCCGTCGGCCCCGATGTTCTCGGAGTCACCTTCGATATCGCGAACGTCGTGGTCCGCGGGGAAGACCCCGTCGCCGCCGCGCAGCGGTGCAGGCAATATCTGAGAATGTGCCATCTGCGCGATCTCGCGCTGTGGCCGACGCCGACCGGCTTCGACCGCTATGTCGCACCGTTCGGCAGCGGCGTGGTCGACTGGGACCGCGTGTTTCCCGTGCTCGCCGGGTCGCCTCTCCGGATGTGGACCATCGAAGGTCTCGAACCCGGTGGGCAGCGTTCCCGGAAGCCCGTGGATGTGCGCGACCAGCGGTGGCTCGACGGCCATCCCGACCTGGTCGACGCCGAACTGCACGGGCTCGCCGCGCTCGCCGCGCAGTACGCCGACGTGGCCGCGCGGGGGGTGGCCGACGGCGTCGAGGAGCTGGACCGGCCCGGCGACCCGATGGCCTTTCTCACCTCCGGGCTGGCTTTCCTCGGCGCCCGCTCCGAGAGCGAGGTGGCAGCGTGACCGGGCGGGTGGAGTCGAGACTGGCCGAACTGGGGCTGGAACTGCCCATATTGCCGACACCGACCGGCAGCTACCTGCCCTACGTCGCCGACGGCGCGGTCGTCTACCTCGCCGGTCAGACCAACGAGCTCGGCGGCGTCCCGACCGCGCACGGACAGGTTCCGACCCTGGTCGGCCTCGAGGAGGCTGCCCGGGCCGCCGAGGTCTGTGCGCTCAACCTGCTCGCGGCCCTGCGGCAGGCCTGCGACGGTGATCTCGACCGGGTCGATCGGTGTCTCCGGGTGCGCGGCTTCGTCAGCGCTGTCCCGGGTTTCGCGCAGGTGCCCCGGATCATCGACGGGGCCTCCGATCTCTTCGTCGCCCTCTTGGGCGAGGTCGGCCGCCACGCCCGTACCGCGGTCGGTGTGGCCACACTCCCCAAAAATGCCGTCGTCGAAGTCGACGCAGTCTTCAAGGTCCGGCAATGAAGGCCACCCGGACCGAGGACGCCGGTGGACCGGTCACCCTCGGCGAGGTGCTCGATGCGGTGGCGGCCGGTGCGCTGACCCCGGCCGGCACGGCTCGGCTCGCGCTGTCGCGGATCCGCGAACTCGACCCGGGCTTACGCGCGATGGTCTCGGTCGACACCGGCGCCGGGCTCGGCGACGGTCCGCACCGGGGGGCGCTACGGGGCGCCTGCGTCGGGATCAAGGATGTACTCGACGTCGCCGGATTGCCCACCCTCGCCGCCTCCCCGGCACGCGTGAACAATCCGCCCGCCGCCGCCGACGCCGCGATCGTGCGGCAACTCCGCGCGGCCGGCGCCACGATCCTCGGCAAGACCGTGACCACCCAGCTCGCCACAATGGACCCGGCACCCACCCGCAACCCGTGGTGTCGCTCGGCCACCCCGGGCGGATCGAGCAGCGGCTCCGCCGTGGCCGTCGCCGCCGGACTGCTCCCGCTCGCGGTCGGCACCCAGACCGCAGGCTCGGTGTGCCGGCCCGCGGCGTACTGCGGGGTCAGTGCCATCAAGCCGACCTACGGCCTGCTGCCCACCGACGGGATGACCGCCCTCGCCCCCAGTTTCGATACGCTCGGCCTGTTCGC
This sequence comes from Nocardia sp. NPDC024068, assembly GCF_040638875.1. Classification (NCBI taxonomy): domain Bacteria; kingdom Bacillati; phylum Actinomycetota; class Actinomycetes; order Mycobacteriales; family Nocardiaceae; genus Nocardia; species Nocardia sp. NPDC024068. Next base: position 177,046 of record NZ_JBEZYU010000001.1, read on the forward strand.
ACGCACCGTCGGCGATATCGCACTCGCCTTCGAGGCCCTGCACGTCGCGGACCCGGTCGCATCGAACGACACACCCGCGCACGGCGGGTCTCGGCTGCGGCTGGGCGTGCTGCCGCCGGCCTTCTATCACGATGCGGACGGCGCGAGTCTCACCCACCTCGGCGAGGTCGCCCGGGCCGCGGCGACGGCCGATATGGAGGTCGTCGAGGTCCCGCCGCCGGCCGCTCCCCAACGAGTCCTGGACTTACACCACATCGTCATGTGCCGCGAGGCCTGGGACGCGCACAGCGGATCTTTCGCCCCGGCACCCCACCTGTTCGGACCGCATATCGCCGACGTCCTGCGTACCGGCGCAACAGTCACCGACCGCGAGTACGACGACGCCCGGGCCGAGATCGCCGCGCTACGCGCCGCCCGCTGGTCCCAGCTCGCCGGCGTGGACGCGGTCCTCACGCTGCCCGCCCCGGGCCCGGCTCCGGATCGCAGCACCACCGGCTCGGCCGCCTACCTGATTCCGTGGACGGCCTTCCACGGACCGCTCGTCGTCGTACCGGGCGAACGCGACGCAGCCGGCCTGCCGCTGGCCACCATGGTCGCCGCGGCGCCGGGGGCGGACCGGACCGCGCTGGCCGTCGCGACCCGCCTCGCCCGCCATATCGACCGCCTGCCGACCCACGCGCCCCCGGCCACGAGGCCGCCCGCGCCCGACCTGGAAGGGGTCATTCCGTGAACCACCTGCCCACGAACGACCGCCTGGCCCAACGAGACGATCCTGGGGTCCCCGACAGCGTTTTCAAGGATGCGATGGCATCGATTACCCAGCCCGTGGCGGTGGTGACCGCCGCCGAACAGACCCATCCCCTCGGCATGACAGTCGGCTCGTTCGTCTCGGTCTCGCTTGACCCGCAGTTGGTGTCGGTGTCCCTGCACAACGGGTCGCGCACCCTCGCCGCGGCGCTGGCCACCGGCAGGCTGGGGATCAGCGTGCTCGGCGCGGATGCTGCCCCGATCGGCGCCCAGTTCGCCGCCCGGGGAAGAGACCGGTTCGCCGGGATCGCGTGGACGATGCAGGCAGGCCTGCCCAGGTTGACCGCGGCTCCGACCTGGATCAGTTGCCGGGTGGCCCAGGCCATCCCCGCCGGTGACCACCGGATCGTGCTGGCAGCCGTCCAGGCGGTCGAGCACCGGCCCGGCGCCACGCTCACCTACCGCGACCGCACCTTCGGCACCCATGTTCCAGTCACCCGCCCGTCGACCCGAGAAGGCACCCGATGACCGCCACCCTGCATCCCCGCACCACCGCCGCCGGCGAGACAGTACCCGTCCCGTACGACTCCGCACAGCTCCGCGCAGCCACCGAGCCGACCGAACGGCGGCGGATGCTGCTGGCCAACCTCGGCGCCATCACCGACGAGCTGGCCGCGGGTGCGGAGACCTCGGATGCCGAACGAAGCCTGTCGGATCGGAGCGCCGACGCGCTGCGCCGGGCCGGCGTGCTGGGCCTGATGGTTCCCGAAGATCTCGGCGGCAACCCGGTCGACCCGCTGACGGTCTACGAGATCATTTCCCGGATCTCGGCGATCGACACCTCCACCGCCTGGGTCACGGCGATCCTGCTCCAGGGTGCAGGCGAGCTGGCCACGGTGCTGTCACCCGAGGAGGCGGGAGCCCTGTTCCGCGAACGGATTCCACTGCGGGTCCTCTCCCTGGCCCCGGGTACCGCGACCCGGACCACCACCGGCTTCCGGGTGAGCGGCCGATGGAACTTCCTCACCGGACTGCGGCAAGCGGATTATGTGGCGGTGACCTTCACCGTCGAGGGCGACGACACGGGCGAACGCCGGTGCGCCCTGGTGCCGAAGCAGGAGCTGGAACTGATCGACGACTGGGACGTGCTCGGCATGCGCGGCACCGGTAGCAGCAGCGTCAGGGCCGAGGGGGTCGAGATCGCAGCGCGGTTCGTCTACGACCGGTTCGCCCCCGCGTCCTACCCCCGGCAGAACACGATGATGGCCCGGCTGGGGCCCACCCCCTACGTTCTCCTGGCCAACGCCGGTCACCCGCTCGGGGCCGCCCGTCGAGCCCTGGACTTCATCATCGACGCGGCACCGCGTATCCGTCGCGGCGCCCGGATCAACAGCGCACCGGTGCCCAGCCTCGCCGAAGCCAGCTGGTTCCAGCGCGAACTGGGCGAGCTCGACACCCAGTGGGCAGCGGCCGACAGTCTGGTGCGCGCCACCTTGACCCAGGTCGGCGCCAGACTCACCGCTGGTGAGCCGATCGAACTGGCCGATACCGACCGGCTGCAGGTGGCCAGCTCGTTCGCCACGAAGACCGCGCTGGAGATCGTCACCCGGGTCTTCCGGCACCTCGGTGCCGGCGCGATCCTGGACAGCCACCCGGTCGGTCGCCAGCTGCGCGACCTCAATACGCTCGCTGCCCACGGTGGTCTGGGAGAGGCCGGCTTCGAGAGCCACGGCGAGTTCGTCCTCGGCCTGCAGGACGAAGGGAGCCGGCGCCTTGTCTGACAACTCCATCCAGCCCCGGACGGTCGCCCTCGGCGTCGTGGTGCCCTCGTTCAACACCACCGTCGAAGACGAGTACGCCGACCTCCGGCCGCCCCATGTGCGCCACTACGTTTCGCGGATACGGATGCCGGACACCACACTGCTCACCGACGAGGAGCAGGCGCAGGTGGTCGTGGACGCGGTCGGCGACCTGGACGGCGCCCTGCGCGCGGTTTCCCGGACCCGCCCGGACGCCATCGCGTTGGGCATCTCGATTCCGGCATTCTGGGAGGGTCGGGCCGGTGCCGAGCGACTCCGGCGGCGGTGTGAAGACGCAGCGGGCTGCCCGGTCGCCACCGCGGCGGACGCGGTGCGGGAAGCCCTGGCGACGCTGCCACCGCAGACCCGGCTCGGCGTGGTCACGCCGTACCGGCCGGAGGCGAACCGCCGGGTGGCGGCCTTCGTCGAGGAGTGCGGGGTGCCGGTGGCCGGGGTCGCCTCCGTGGAGCCCCCACGCAGCTTCGACATCGCCCGGGTGACCAGTGCCCGGCTGAAAGACGCCGTGCGGCAGGTAGCCACCGAGGGCGCGACCGCGGTGCTACAGGTGGGCACCAACCTGCGCACCCCGAGGGAAGTGGGCGAATGGACAGACGCCCCTGTGTTTACGATAAACCGTCTGGTTCATGCCATGGCCCTGCGCCTTGCCGTGGCCACATCCGAGCTCACCCACCCCTAGGAACCTCGCATGTCGAATACGCCATCGACGGAAAGCCTGGTCGCTGACGCCATTGCCGCGATATGGCAGGACGCCGCCCGGCAGGGTGTCCAACTGCCGAGCGAGCCGGATATCGCCTCGGCGACCGGCAGGAGTCGTCCGGTGGTCCGTGAGGCGCTGATCCGGCTGGAGGAACGCGGATACATCTACCGTTCCCAGGGCACCGGAACCGCGGTCAACCAGGAGTTGCTCCACGTCAAGGCACGCATCGACGAGCAGGTGGACCACAGCGACGTGATAGCCCGGGCCGGCATGACCCCGGCCATGCGGGTGGTCCGTCAGGAGCTCTCCCCGGTCACCGCGGAGGAGTCCGAGCAGTTCCGCGTCGCCGCGGGGACCCCGACCCTGCGCACTGTCAAGGCCTGGCTGGCGGACGACGTGCCGGTCGCACTCGCCTCGGACAGCATCCCTTTCCGCGGCTCGGTGGAGCCGAGCGTCTCGGTCGACACCGCGGTCCCGGTATTCGAACTAGCGGCTCGGATCGGCACGGGCAAGGCCGTGTGGGAAACGGTCTGGGTCAAGCCAGTATTGCTCGATGCCACAGAGCAGTGGATGCTCGGGCTGAACGAAGTGACGCCGGCGGTCTGCTTGACCCTGCACGGTCTCGACTCCCGCGGCGCCACCACCTACTGGGCGCGTGAGCTTCAACTCGACGGTCCCGTCGACTTCGCCATGGTGCGACCGGTTCGAAACACGAACCGTTAGGACAGCACTTCCGACCTCGGTCGGCAACCGATCCTTGGGGCGCGGGCGGTGAAATCGCCCACCACGCCGAGCGATTCACCTCGATGCGCCGCGGATTTATGGCCGATTCCGATGCGTCACGTCAACGGGGTGTAACGAGAAAGCGCCTCGAAAGGTGCTTTCTACCACCGAATGTAAATGCAGCATGAACTTGTTTGACAAGCTCTCGCGGAGGTGTTCATACCGGGCTAAGTTCGAATTATTCGCGGGTCGCTTCAATAGGCTCGACTGCGATCAGAAGGGATCCCATGAGCGCAATATTTTTCACGCATCAGTTGCCGGCCGAACCGTTTATCCGCAACGAATTCGTGCGGCACGGGTTCGCCCTGAACCCATCGGTGGACGGCACCCCGTTCAATATCGAAGACGCCACAGTGGATATCAGTGAAGGCATTCTGCGGCTGCACGTCCTGCGGTTCCGGAACAAAGCCACCGAATCCACTCGCACGGCCGGGCACCGGAACACCACGCGATCCCCCATACCGGCGCACGTAATGGAATGGTTTCCGGCGATAGCACTTTCGGACGCCGATATCACCGATCACCACGCCTACCGGCCCGGCGACGAATCGGGCCCCCGGTGCGCAATCGAGGCACGGCGATGACGGCCGGGCAGTTGTCTCCACTCGCCGATGCCGATCAGCGCCTGCGGACACTGGAGGGCCAGGTCCGGCACCAGATCGAGATCACCGAACACCCGACCCGGCCGTGGGCGCGGACCAGCGGCGACGGTGTCGTTCCGGTGTTGATCGTCGGGGCCGGCCAGGCAGGGCTGGCTGCGGCGTTCGGGCTGCGCCGCAAAGGCATCGGCGATGTGGTGGTGGTGGAGCAGACCGAGCCGGGCCGAGCCGGACCCTGGGCGACTTTCGCGCGCATGCACACCCTGCGCAGCCCCAAGGATGCCCGGTGGCCGACCTGGGACGTGCCTGCCGCCTCACCGCGGGCGTGGTTCGAGGCGCGGTACGGAGCCGTTGCATGGGAACATATCGAGTACTTCCCTACCGCCGATTGGTTCGCGTTCCTCGAGTGGTATCGCCGTGTGCTGGCCATCGACGTCAGGTTCGGCACCGCAGTGACATCGATCGTCGGCGCCGATGACGGCCGCGCCCTAGCAGTGACCATCACCGGCGCCCGGACCACAGAGGTCGTTCGCGTCGGCCGGGTGGTCCTGGCGACGGGTTTGGAGGGAGCCGGGGGGCGACAGGTCCCCGAGGTGATCGGACAGCTTCCGCCCGGGCTGTGGTCACACACCCACGACGACATCGATTTCGCGGCCCTGCGGGGGCGGCGGGTCGGGATCCTCGGCGCCGGCACCGGCGCATTCGACAATGCCGCAACGGCTTTGGACCACGGCGCGGCGAGTGTGACCGTGCACATGCGGCGAACCGAGATGCCCGGAGTGAACCCGTACCGCTGGATGGAGATCCCCCCGATCCTCGAGCACTATCCGGCGTTCACCGACGAACAGAAGTGGCTCTTCAACGAGCGCCTGTCCCGCATCGACCAACCCGCCACTCAGGCGGCAGTGTGGCGATGCTTCGATTTCCCCGCCTTCGCCCTGCGTTACGGCTCGCCCTGGCTGTCGACCCAGGTCGACGGCGACCAGATCGTCGCAACCACACCCGACGGGACATGCCGTTACGATTTCATCATCGCCGCCACGGGCGTCGCCGTGGATCTCCGGCAGCGACCGGAGCTGGCCCGGTTGGCCGGCGACATCGCATTGTGGGGGGACCGGTATACGCCGCCGGCAGGCACCGAATTCCGTTCGCTTTCGTCGTATCCATACCTCACCGACAACTACGCATTCACCTCGAAATCCGGCGAACATGCGGCTGCACTGGGACGGATTCACCTCTTCAATCGCGGTGCGCGATTGAGCTCGGGCGTGCTGAGCCATCAGGTATCCGGGCTCGCCGGCGGAACAGACCGTCTGGTGTCAGGGCTCACCCGAGAAATTGTCGCCGAACGGGCAGGCGAATTCCTCGAAGAATTCCTGAGCTACGACACATCGGCGGGCGTGGTCGTCGGCCCCCGTACTCCACTCGAAGAATCCGACTCCCGCGTGGTCACCGTCACGGAAACAGCAGCCTGAGCGACAGCTCCCTCACCTGTTGACCACTACCCCTGATAGAGAAATGGTCGGCCATGTCTGTCAAAAACATATTCGCATGGAATGTCCACGGCACCGGAAATATCGAACCCGGCGGCGTCGTCGCTCCCGATGAGCGGCTATCGATGCCCATCACACTCGGAATCGGGATGCAGCACGTCATCGCAATGTTCGGTGGCGTTTTCATCGTGCCCGTCATAATCGGCTTTCCCGCGTCGACCGCCCTGTTGTTCTCCGGTATCGGCACGATGCTGTTCCTGGTCCTCACCGCCAATCGGGTACCGAGCTACCTCGGCAGCAGTTTCGCGTTCATCGCACCCGTCGCCGCGGTGGCTCCGCTACCGCAGGGACAGTCCACCCTCGACGCCGGTTCCTTGGCGATCGCGCTGGGCGGCATCCTGATCACCGGTATCGCGCTCGCGATAATCGGCGCGATCGTCCACTTCGTGGGCGCGGGCTGGATCCGCGAAGTCATGCCGCCGGTGGTGACCGGAACGATCGTGGCCGTCATCGGATTCAATCTGGCGACCACCGCCAAGAACCAGTTCACGGCGGCACCCTGGGACGCGGTCGTCACGCTGGTGACCATCGTGCTCGTCACGGTGCTGTTCCGTGGCCTCGTCGGACGGCTGGCGATAGTGCTCGGTGTCGCAGCCGGCTACCTATTCGCCCTTGCCCGCGGTGGCGTGGACTTCTCGAATGTGCGGCACGCGGAGTGGTTCGGGCTCCCGGACTTCCACACACCCACGCTCACCGCGGAGGTGTGGGGGCTGTTCCTGCCGATCGTGCTGGTTCTGGTCGCGGAGAATGTCGGTCATATCAAGACTGTCTCGGTAATGACGGGAACCGACCTCGACAAGTACATGGGGCGGGCGCTGATCGCAGACGGCCTGTCCACCACGCTGGCCGGCGCCGGCGGCGGCACCGCGACCACCACCTACGCCGAGAACATCGGCGTCATGGCATCCAGCCGCATCTACAGCACCGCCGCCTACTGGGTAGCAGCGGCTTTCGCCGTCCTGCTGGCGCTGTGCCCGAAGTTCGGTGCGCTCACCGCGTCCATCCCGCCGGGTGTGCTCGGTGGCGCGGGAGTGGTCCTCTACGGCATGATCGGCGTTCTCGGAGCCCGGATCTGGGTCCAGAACCGCGTCAACTTCTCGGCATCGACGAACCTGCTCACCGCCGGCATCGGTCTCATCCTCGGAATCGGCGATTTCAGCCTCACCGTGGGCGACTTCTCCCTCGGCGCCATCGGGGTCGGAGCGTTCGCGACGATCATCGTCTACCACGTGATGCGGGCCGTCTCCCGCCGGCGGCGGACCGATCCGGACCTGGACAGCGCATCCCCCGAACAACAGGCCGACGGACCCCTGCTCGAGCCGACACACTGACGGGAAGGGAGGTCATCCCCAACGTGCAGGACACCAAGGAACGCATCTGACGGCCGAAAAGGAGTGGGAGCCGGCGTGATCTGCTCGGCTGCAGCGAAGAGCGGGCACACCGATCGGATCGCTGGTCCCTCCTCTCTCAACGGCCGCGGCGGTTGCGAATCTTCACTGTCCACGAAGGCGGCGCGGAGCACATCGGCCCCGGGGAACCCGCTCCACGTCAGCGTCCAGAGCGCTGGGTAGTAGCTCGACGCGACCGGCTCCTGCCCCAGTGGTCCAACGCGCGAAGGCGTTTCGGACGGCAGGTCGGTCAAGTGACTCCGATGGGGTTGTGATCGGGTGCCGTGCGTCGAGCGACACCCCCTTCAGGGCCGAGGGTGGAGCTGCTCGATCCGGTCGCGTTCGGTGTACATGTCCCAGTACTGCTCGGCGAGGTCGTCGGGGTCGACGACCGGAAACTCTGTGGTCGTTTCGGTCCGGGCGACGAGTGCGCTCAACTCGCTGCGGGCGATGGTTGCTCCGACGGAGAGGGTTCCGGCGTAGATGTTCGCGTCGGCCAGCTCGCCGTGGAGTGAGTAGAGGTAGTTGCGGGCAGCGGCTCCGAGGGGCGCCAGGCCGCTGAGCCCGGGCATGGGGTGGACTGCGGTAATGCCGGTCGTCAGCAGGAAGGCGCCGTCGCCCCGCTCGGTCCACTCCGGCAGGACTGCGCGGACCACCTCCACGGGCGTCAGCAAGAACATCGGGAGACCCTCTTCCAAGAGGGTGGCATCGGTGCGGGTGGCCGGGGTGAAGCTCTGCTCGGTGCCGAACGGCCCGTACTCGATCACATCGATGCGGCCGAAGCGGTCACGGATACCCGCGATCAGCGCCGGCACCTCGGTGGGCCGGGACAGGTCGGCGGCGAAGCCGGCGGCTTCGATGCCCTCCCCTGTCAGGTCCTCGACCAAGGCATCCAGGCGCTGTCGGCGGCGTGCCACCAAGGCGACACGGAAACCTTCCCGGCCGAAACGGCGGGCGACCGAGAGCCCGAGACCGGTACCGGCCCCGAAGACGGCGATCACTTTGGACATGCAGCGGCCCCTCACTCGCGATATTTTGACCCTAGGGTCAACTTAGAGTCCGACCGTAACATGTAGATTGACCCCGGGGTCAAGTTCTGTCACGTACGGCACAGTGAACAGTGCAGAGACCGCCGGACGCGGATCAGGAGAGGAGATCGGGAGATGCGAGCCGACGCGCAACGAAACGCGGAGAAGCTGCGAACCGCTGCCGCCGAGCTCTTCCAAGAGCGGGGCCTGCAGGTGCCGCTCAAGGAGATCGCCCGGCGGGCAGGGGTGAGCCACGGCACGCTCTACAACCTTTTCGGCACGCGCGAGGCCCTCATCGACGAGGTGGTGACCGACCGTGCGGCGAGCCTCCTGGACGAGGCCGCCCAGCAGGCATTGTCCTTCGGGGACGCCTGGGAGGGGTTCGCGTACTACGTCGGCAAGGTCTGCGAACTCCAGGCCACCGATCCCGCCGTCGCCGATCTGGTCGGCGGCCGTTATCCGGGCGCGGAACGTCTCATGACCGCCTGCGGCCGGACCATGGACGCCGCGCAACAGATCGTCGAGCGGGCCCACGAGGCCGGCGCTCTACGACCCGACTTCACCAACGTGGACCTGGTTTTCGCCTTCGCCGCCAACGCAATGCTGTCCCGCGCCACCGCCGCGACCGCCTGGCGCCGCCAAATCGCCTTCCTCTTGGACGGCCTGCGCGTCGAGGCCGCGCGCCACACCATGCCGGCGAGTGAGTTGACACCACAGCAGGTCCACAAGGCGTTGGAAAGGTTGAGCAACAGGACATTCGGGGCCACAACATCATCCTGATGCGGACGGCACAATCGCACCTGTCCACCGAACCCCGAGATCCTGATCGAGCACTACGCGAAACGTGCTGCGGCTCACGACCGGCGATCGCCCGGACTCCATCAGGTTCAGTCACTCTCCGGGAAATCGGTGCTCAGGGCCAGATCCATTCCTGCTTCGAGGTCCGAACGCAGTGCCTCCACCTTCGCGGCCGCGAAAGCATGCGCGTCGGAGCCGAGCACCTGGCGCAGTGGCCCGGCACCGCGGTCGACCAGTTCGATGATCGCCCGGACGCCCCGCACCGGGTCGCCGAGTTGAGTGCCCTAAGGCGACAGGTGCCTCGTCGGCCAGGTCGACGGTGAGTGCGAGCAGCCGGCCGGTGCCGGACCCGGCCGGCCCGGCATAGAGCCGAGTGGTGGCCGCGACATTGTCGCCGCGGTCGAGCAGTTGCCTCACCAGTTCTGGTCAGGGCACGGTGATAACTGCCGTGTACATCTCGAGTATCGGCCGGTACAGGTCGGTGTCGTTCAGTTCGGCGGCCAGCATGATGCTGTCACTGGTGGCGATCAGTAGCTGCGCGAAAGTGGATGCCGGCATCCCGAGTGTGGCGCCGAGCTTGCCGAGGCTTTCGACGATGAAGGCAGTGAGCTCGTCGTTCACCTGCTGCTGTTTCGGCGCCACACGGACGCGGGCTTCGGGGTTCCGGAGCAGGTAGAGGGTGAATTCGTAGCCCAGCGCGGCCTGCTGGGCGCCGCCGCTTTCGGCGAGGCGGCGCCATCGTCCGGCGATTTCGGCGAGTTCACGTTCACCTATCTCGGTGACCGAGGCCAGCAACTCGGGGAAGTTGTCGAAGAAGCGCCGCCAATACCGTTGATGAACGGCCAGAAACAGGTCTTCCTTCGTCTTGAAGTGCACATAGATCGCGCCCCGGGTGTATCCGGCGGTGGCGGCGATGTCGTCGAGGCTCGCCGCGCCGAAGCCCTTGGCGGCGAAGACCTCTTGGGCCGCATCGACGAGCAGGTTACGGGTGTGCTCGGTACGTCGTTCCCGGGTCCAGCGCTCCACCATCGCATCATCCTGTCAAAGTCGGAACTCGCATACGGCTGCAAATTTCACATACGAGCGCGTATGTTAATGACAGGTCCGTATCTCGAGTGCGGGCCCGGTTCCTACGGCGACCGCCCGGCAGCGTCGCCGCGGGAACCCACCAGGCCGCCCTGGCGTGAATCGATACTCTTGGGGGGTATCTCCCAGAGAGGAGCGACGGCTATGACCGTCTCCGCTACCAGCGACGTCTTCTTCGATCCCTACGACACGGGTCTCATCGCCGACCCGTACCCGATGTTCGCTCGACTGCGTGAAGAGAAGCCGCTGTACTACAACGAACAGCACGACTTCTACGCATTGAGCCGATACTCCGACGTCAACAGTTGCCTCGCCGACACCACCACCTACAGTTCCGGCCGCGGTAATGTCCTGGAATTGATCAAGGCCGGTATCGAGATCCCACCGGGTCTGCTGGTGATGGAGGATCCCCCACGGCATGACATCCATCGCAGGCTCGTGGCGCGGATGTTCACCCCCCGCACCATCGCCCGGTTGGAGCCGATGGTGCGGGAATTCTGTGCCCGCAGCCTCGATCCCCTGGTCGGCGGCGCCGGTTTCGACTTCATCACCGACCTGGGTGCTCCTATGCCGATGCGGGTGATCTGCATGCTCCTGGGCATCCCGGAAGAAATCCAGGAAGCGGTCCGGGATCACTCCAACGCGCAGGTGTCCACCGAAGACGGCCGCCCCATGACCGCGGCTTCGGACGGATTGGACGACGGCCGGATCTTCGCCGAATACATCGACTGGCGGGAGAAATATCCCTCCGACGACATCGTGACCGAACTGCTCAATGTCGAGTTCGAAGACGAAACAGGAACCATCCGGCGACTCACCCGCGACGAGCTGCTGATGTATGTGAACGTGGTGGCCGGCGCCGGGAACGAGACCACGACGCGGCTGATCGGCTGGGCCGGCAAAGTCCTCGCCGAGCACCCCGACCAACGCCGCGAACTCGCCGAAGACCCCGGGCTGATTCCCCGGGCAATCGAAGAACTGCTGCGACTCGAGCCACCGGCACCTCACGCCGCTCGCTATGTCACCCGCGACGTCGAGCACTATGGCCAGAAGGTACCCGCGGGCAACGTCATGATGCTCCTCATCGGGGCGGCCAACCACGACCACCGCCGATTCCCGCCCGACGCCGACCTTTTCGATATTCATCGCCCGCCACAGCCCCATCTCGGATTCGGGATCGGAGCGCATTTCTGCCTCGGCGCCGCCTTGGCCCGGCTCGAAGGCCGGATCGCCCTCGAAGAGGTGCTGCGACGCTTCCCGCAATGGGAGGTCGACCTCACCGCGGCCAGGATGTCGACGACGTCGACGGTCCGCGGCTGGGACACCATGCCTGCCGTCCTGCCCTGACCCATACCCGCGCACAGCCAGCGGACGCCGGTGTCGTCCGCAACGATAGACGGAGAGAAACGATATGCAGGACCTGGCGGGCCGCGGATACATAGTCACCGGAGCGGCGAGCGGTATCGGCCTGGGAGCATGCCGGAAACTGGTCTCGTCCGGCGCCGCTGTCGCCATGCTGGACCGCGACCTCGGTAAACTGACCGCCGAAGCCGTCGATCTCGCATCCCGCGGCACAGCCTTTGCTATCGGCTGCGACGTCGCCGACGAGGATTCGGTCACCGCGGCCGTGGCGGAATCGGCCACGCGGTTACCGTCGGTCGCCGGTGTCTGCACCAGTGCGGGCATTTTCGAAGCGCCCGACCGACTCGACCTCGAAGACCTCGATATGGCGGTTTACGACCGTGTCCTCGATGTCAACCTGCGCGGCACCGTGCTGGTCGTACGGGCGGCGCTGCCGCTGCTCGGGGCGGGCGGGTCGATCGTGACCGTCGCCTCGACCGCGGGGCTGCGCGGGCACGGCTACGGGATGGCCTACACGGCCAGCAAGGGCGGCGTCATCGCACTCACCCGGCGCACCGCACTCCGATACGGCCCGAAAGGTATTCGCGTCAACTGCGTATGCCCCGGCGCCACCGCCGGTGAGGGACTCGGCTCGGTGTTCGATGACGAACAGACGGCGGCGCAGACCTCCGCGGACCTGCCGCTGCGACGGATCGGGCAGGCCGACGAGGTCGGCGCCACCATCGCCGTCCTCTTGTCCGACGACACCAGCTATGTCACCGGCCAGGTTCTCGCCGTCGACGGCGGCATGGTGGTCCGCTGACCGAAACTTCGCTTCCACCGATCACTTCAGCATGGAGCGCATCGTGGACAAGAAGGACATGATCCGGGTCGGCGTCGATGGTCACGTCATCTTCCGCTGCCGCGGCGTCATGGCTTTCGCGACGAGTGCGAGAATCAGGGCTCGCCGAGGCGGGTCACCAGGCCTCGGTCCCCGTCCACACGTACGCGATCGCCGGTCCGGAGCACCCGGGTGGCCACCAGGGTGTTGACGACGCACGGTAGACCGTACTCGCGCGCCACCACCGCGCCATGGGATACCGAGCTGCCGATATCGGTGACAAGCGCGGCGATGACCGTGAAGTACGGGGTCCACCCCACGTCGGTGACCGGCGCGACCAGAATCTCACCGCGCTGCACGTCACGTGCCTCGACAATCGACTTCGCGACACGCACCACGCCTTCCACGGTTCCCCGGCCGGCGGGCCGTCCGGGGATCTGATCGTCGGTGATTACGTGCTGTGTCCGGGCGATGAGGGGTGCCGGCCGGCCCACCGACACGTCGTCGAACTCGAGGGAATCCTGGAATGCCAGCGCTTCTCGACGTTTCCGGGCGCCCTGCACGAGACCGGTGATGTCTTCCGTACCGACGACGCGGTGCAATTCCCCGCGGTCGAAGAAGAAGACGAGATCGGCGTCGGGCAGCCGTCCCGACCCGGCCAGCACTTCGCCCAGGTGCCGGTAGCCGAGCTTGAGCGCATGCGCCATCAGAGCCATCTTCGATTTCGTCTCCTCGCGCCCCCGCGCGCCGCCCTGTGCCAGCCGGGCGAGAAACCCGACGGCAACAGACCTGGGCGCCTCGACGTGTGCGTGCACCGGCCCACGGTCGGCCGGATCGACCGCTGCGCGCAGCATGACCTGCATCATCGTTCCCAGGCCTTCCGGGTCCTCGGCCCAGGAGGGGTCACGCATACACAGCTCGCGGTATCCACGGTGACCGTGACGACTCAGGAAACGCCGCAACGCCCCACCACCGGCGTTGTCGGCGACCCGCAGCTCGCTGACCGCGTGGTCCGGCTCCCGCCCCAGGAACTCCCCGGTGGCCGCCTCGTCGCCGGCGATGGTGCGCACGACCGACTGCAGCTCCTCCAGCATGAGCGCGCTCTCGACCTCGGCGGCGCCGGCCATGAGCCTGGCCGCCTCGGCTCGGCCGTCTTCCTCGCTGCGTCCGTCCCTGACCGCCTGACGTACGAGAACGCTCTCCAGAATATTGGCGGCAACCGCGGCGCGTGACGACGACCGCACATGGGTCAGCGTGACGTCGCAGTACTGTTCGACGCCGGATTCCAACTGGCGCAGGACGATCCGCGGGTCGTCACCGGCCGGGATCCGGAATTCGGCGATCCGGTCGCCCAAGCGGCGGATCGCGGGGCCGGCGGACAGCGCATGCGTGGTGAGCCGGACCGTGTTGACGAGCCTGCGGGTGAACGGCTTCGGTGGTTGCGCCTGCAGCTCGTCGACCACCCGACCGCAGATCGACATCGAGAACTGCTCCAGCGAATTGCCCAGAAGGCCCGAGCTCAACGCCGTACCCTCGGTCAGGTTCAGGAACATATGGCCGTAGAAATATCCGACCTGTAGCCACGGCTTCTCGTAACCGGCCTGGGCGCGCGCCACCACCTGTGTCATCTGCATCGCGTAGTCGATGGCATAGCCGGATACCGATGCGGTCAGCGGGCAGAAGGCACCTGGCATCATCTCGCCGATATTGCAGCGCGTGTACACGTGGTCGGCACCCGCGAGTGGCGAATCCATCTCGTTCAGATCGCCGGGCAGGGTGGTGATCGGCCGGGCCTGCAGCCACCACAGTTTCCCGGATCGGTCGATCGCCCATTCGAGATCCATCGGCCTGCCCCAGTGCCGGGCGGCACGCTGGGCAGCGGACCGGATATCCGTGATCTCCTCCGGTGACAAGACCGGCACCTCGCCCACCTCGTGCACAGCGGGGGTGCCCTGGGAATCCAGGACTATATGGTCGGGGGACGCCGTACCGTCGACGAGCGCTTCACCGAGTCCGTTGACGGCGTCGATCACCATGAGGTCGCGGCGGCCGGTCGCCGGGTCCGCAGTGAACACGACGCCGGCGGCGCGCGCATCCACCATCTGCTGAACCACTACATGCATGGTGGCGTTGTGTTGTCCGCTGTAGGACGAGGCTCGCCGGGAATGGACGGAGGCGGCGCAGGCGCGCACGGCCGCGGTGAAAGCGTCGGCGGATTCGACGCCCAGCACCGTGTCGTATTGCCCGGCGAAGGACTGGTCGTCGCCGTCTTCCCCGACTGCCGAGGACCTGACGGCCACGGGGGTCGCCCCGGTGGCGGTCATCTGGGCGAACCTCTCCGCCGCCGCCTCGGCGACGCCCGGTCCGGAAGCATCGGCGATGACGAACCCCACCGGCACAGCAAGTCCGAGACGACGCAGTTGCGCGAGGCCGGCTGCTTTGCCGCCGTAGCGGTCGTCGGTGACGTCCTCGAATTCGATCGTGGTCAGTGACATGCGGAGCCTCCCAGCGCGTCCACGATCTCGGCGAGCGCGTCGACGGCGATGGGACCCGGCTGATACAGGCAGATCCGGTCCGATACGCCGTCCACCCGGTCCCGGATATGCGCGGCCACCTCGGCCGGGGTACCGCAGGCGGCGATGGTGTGCAGTATGTCGTCGTCGATCAGGCTCGCCATCTCCCGCCAGCGGCCCTGCTTGGACATCGCGTTGAGTTCGGGCTGCAGCTCGCCCCAGCCGTGAGCGTCGAGCACCGGGCGGTAGGCCGGGGTGGAACCGTAGAACGCCAGCAGCATCCGGGTCGAGGCATGGTCGTCATCTCGTCCGCCGGCCACCGACACGATGATCTCGGGCACCACTTCGAAGTCGTCCTCGCTGCGTCCGGCCGCTGCCAGCCCCGCGCGGACGGCCGGCATCGTCGTGCCGTGCAGGAACCGCTTCGTCCCGAACGGCATCACCAGCAGCCCGTCGGCCACTTCCGCAGTGGCTCTGGTCAGCCGGGGTCCCAGGGCGCCGAGATAGATCGGCGGCGGACCGAACGGGTTCGGTCCCGGAACGAAGGTCGGCGTCATCAGGGTGTGCCGGTAGTACTCACCGCGGAAGTCCAGCCGCGCACCGTCGTTCCATGCCGCGAAAATCGCTCGCAGCGCCCCCACCATTTCCTTCATCCGTGCGACCGGACGGTCGAATTCTGCCCCGTAACGCTTCTCGATCTGCGCGCGAACCTGCGTGCCCAGCCCCAGGATGAAACGCCCCTCGGTGAGCAGTTGCAGGTCGTTGGCCTGGTGGGCGAGCTGGATCGGATTACGCGGGAGTGCGATCGCGACGTTGGACATCACGTCGAGACCCTTGACTGCCGAGGCCAGCACCAGCGGCGTGAACACGTCGAACGGGCCTTCGAAGGTGAACACGCCGGAGGCGCCGGCCTCCTGGAGCACTGTCGCGCGTTCGACCGCATCGGTGGGGCCGTACAGCGCTGTCATGATCTTCATCCGTCGTGCCTATCCCGCTACGTCGGTCCAGTCGGAGAACCCCGACGGGTGGTGCGGCCCGAGCACGCCGTGCTCGAACAACCCCGCGCCCTCGCGGACCTGCCCGTCGGCTTCGGTGCACACGGCTGCGCCGACGTGGTCGATGAGACTGAACGGCGCTCGTGCCATCACCGCGGGGTCTGTCAGGTCGAAGCTGACGCGTTCGGCGAACGGCCCGTCCTTCCAGGTGCCGTGTGCCCAGGAGGAGTCGCCGCCGTAACCCGACCCGAACGCGATGGGCGCGAAGAGCTTCGATTCGATATCGAGTTCGATCCGGTCGCCGGCGCGGTTCATGAACGAGACATGGGCGCCATGAGGGATCCGCGTACCGGGTGTGTAGTGGATGGTGGCGCGTACTCCGTCGAGTTGTTCGACGCGGCCGTCGCGCCAGCGGCGGGTGCAGTCGTAGAGGCTGCGGTGGCCGTCGGGGTCTTCTTGCAGGATCAGGAACAGGTGGAAGTCGTCGAAGGCCAGTGGCAGGTAGAGCCACCACATTCCGCGGAAGGCGGCGTCCGGCCGGCCGGCCGGTTCCGGCTCACCGACAGGCCGGATGCCCCAGGATCGGTCGCGGCTCGCGACGCTGGTGTCGTGATCGACTGTCAACCGGTCACCGTCGACATCGATCCAGCCCTGCCATGTGCCGACCTGGGCGAACCGGCTGGCCTGCAGTGTCACTCGTCGCTCGGTCAGCATTTCGTGCGGCCGTTCGAGAGCGGCGGGGAACAGCCCGCGCCAGGTCAGATCCGCGGAGATGCCCTCGGTCTCGGCCAAGGTGAGGCGCAGTTCCTGCAACGGTTCGACGACGTCGAGACGGTAGCCGTTGACGTTCTGGTGGAGACGGTCGTCATCGATGGCGTCGCTCAGGTGCACCGCGGTCTGCGTGTCACCGCGGCGGACGACGAAGTAGGCGTCCTTGACGCCGAGGCGCGGGTT